>JBMDXV010000035.1:0-4695 GCA_048594525.1 Gammaproteobacteria bacterium
TGATGAAATCATTAATGCTTATATTAATAGCCATTCCGATGGGAATGAGTCTGGGAATCTTACAAATATCTCTTTAGAGTAGTCCGAGGCTTCAGCCTGTAATTTCAACCTACCAGCTTCAGCTGGTAGTGGTTGAGTTAATGTCAATAAATAAATTGATTTTTAATCCTTACCTCAGCGCTTTGAACGGTTAATTTAGTCGATCGCTAAAATCTCGATATCAAATAAAATCACTTGGCCTGAGAGGGGATGGTTGAAGTCCACGGTGACTTCGTGTTCATCAATCGCGCGAATCATGCCCGGGATTTCGGTGCCGGAAGGCTGGGTAAACAAAAAGATCGTGCCGGGTTCCAGCGTCTTTTCTTCAGCGTGATCGAATTTATGTTTGGGAACTTGAAAAATATTAGAGGGATGCGGGAGCCCGAAAGCTTCTTCAGGCATCAGCATGATTTTGGGTTTGGCACCCACCTGCAAACCCAACAATTTTTCTTCTAAGCGATCCGAAAAAATGCCAGTGTTCATTTTAAATTGAAAGGGTTTGGCAAAGTTGCGGGTGCTCTCCGCGACTGATCCATCCTTGAGCCGGATGTCAAAATGCATCGTGATGAGGCTATCTTGATCGATCAGGTTCATGCTTTCCGAAACGCGCTTAAAATCAGAAAGAAGGCGCCGATACAAATCGCGGAATCGGCGATGTTGAAGGCAGGCCAGTGATAATCATTGATGTGAAAATCAATGAAATCAACGACATAGCCATCCACAATGCGATCGTATAAATTCCCTAAGGTTCCTCCTAAAATGAGGCTCAAAGCGGCGGCGGTGAGGGCGTGCTTGGAACTTGATTTCCAGAGCCAGGTGAGGATGGCTAGGGCAACCACTATCGCAAAGCCTACAAAAACCCAGAGTTGCCAGCCATTTTCATTTGCAAGAAAGCCAAAAGCAGACCCCGTATTATAGACGAGCACCAGGTTGAGAAAAGACGTCACCGTTTTGCTCGACATGCGGGTCAGATAATAATTGACCATACTTTTGGAAACGAGGTCGAGCACGATGACAAAGAAGGTGAGCCAAAGCCAGCGCCACTGGCCTCCGCTACTTCCTTTGCCGCCGCGATGCTTTTTTTCGGACGTATCCGCTTTTTTTGCTTTAGCCATAATACTCCTTAAATCACTTGTTCTTGCTTATTGTATGTTTTTGAGTTTACAGGATTTGCCGATTTTTCTGTAGTCTCAACACGCTCGCCTGATTTTTCATGCTGTTTTTTCACGATATCACGTGCCTCATCCATTGAAAACTCAATTTTAGACAGCACTTCCTCACGTGCCATTTTTTTCGGAAGAGTAGGTTTTGTCGCGGTTGATTCAACCTGCTTACTGGTTGAGGAGGCGGAGGGGCTGTTTAAAATCGCCTGAACTTGTGGACTGATGACCTGAGGAGCGTGGGGTGCTTTGATTGGCGCTGCTGTAACGGCCTCTACTACCACGAGCGGAGGAGCGGGCGCTTTGGCTGGCGACGCTGCTCTTGGCATGGCTTCTCTGGGGGGTCTTGCTTCCCGCGCCGGACGCTCAGGGCGAGGCTTTCTCGGAGTCGGATTCTGCTGTTCTTTTCGTTCAGACGCCTGTGTGGGTTCAAGCCTTTGTTCAGTTCGAGCCTCAGTCTGTTGTGGTTTTTCAGCCGGGCCATTGCGATGATTACGGCGCTCATTATTCCCATTGTTTCGCCGTTTTTCGCCTCCTCGGTGGTCAGGGCGATCGCCTCTTCTGCCATGTGTTCTCTCTCTTTTTTCAGAGGATTGCCGAGCGGGGAGGGTAGCAGCGGATTTGCTTGATTTTTCATCGGCTGCAAAAAGGGCTTGCACTTTTGCAAAGAAATCCGTCAGCGTCCGTTTAAAGGAACTGGGCGCTGTCGGTGCTTTTTCAATCGTGAGCGCGCGAATGGCCGGCTGTTCCTGTATTTCCGCTTTCGGCAGGCCTCTCTCATACGGCTCGACAATCAAGGCCGGTTGAAGCTGGTAGCTCGCCTTGCTTTCTTCTGAAGATTTCGTAACGCGCGTGAGCGTATAGTTGGGGCTTTCTAAATTAGGATTCGGGATGAGGATAATCCTCACTTTATTCTGGACTTCCACCTGGGTGATCAAGTGGCGCTTTTCATTTCCGAGAAAAACCATAATGGCAATCGGTAATTCCACATGAATTTCATGCGTATCGGCCCGCATGGCTTCTTCTTGAATGAGGCGAATGATCGAAAGCGAGGTTGACTCGACGCCGCGGATCGTGCCCTGGCCATTACAGCGGGGGCAGGTATTGCTGCTCGATTCTTCCAGGGAAGGCCTCAAGCGCTGGCGGGATAATTCCAGGAGTCCGAAGCGGGAGATTTTACCGAGTTGAATGCGCGCGCGATCGCCTTTGATGGCTTTTTCGAGTTCTTCTTCAACGAGACGCTGGTTTTTACTGTTCTCCATATCAATAAAATCAATGACGAGGAGCCCGCCCACATCGCGTAATTTCATCTGACGCGCAATTTCTCGTGAGGCTTCCAGATTCGTTTGAAAGGCCGTTTCTTCAATATCCCCGCCTTTGGTTGATTTGGAGGAGTTAATATCAATCGACGTCAGCGCTTCCGTGTGATCAATGACAATCACACCACCTGAGGGCAATTTCACTTCGCGTAAAAAGGCGGTTTCAATCTGGCTCTCAATCCGATAATACGTGAAAAGGCCGATGTCGTGATGATAAAAACGGACGCGCTCTTCAAAATCCGGCCGCAGCGTTTTAACATGCTGGAGCACGCGCTCATAAGTCTTGCGTTCATCCACGAGAATTTCATCAATGTCCTGACGCAGATAATCGCGAATGGAGCGCATGATGACATCGCTTTCCTGATAAATCAAAAAGGGCGCGGCGTGTTTTTCAGCTTCGTTCCCGATGGTGTCCCAGAGTTTTAAGAGGGAATCCAAATCCCATTGCAATTCTTCCTGTGTCCGACCCAAGCACGCCGTGCGCGCAATCACACTCATTTTGGCAGGGACGGTGAGATCAGCCAATAGCCCTTTGAGTTGCTGGCGATCTTCCCCTTCAATGCGACGAGACACGCCGCCGGATTTATTGCTGTTCGGCATGAGGACGAGGTAACATCCCGCTAAGCTGATAAAGGTCGTCACCGCAGCGCCTTTGTTGCCGCGCTCTTCTTTTTCAATTTGAATTAAAATATCTTGGCCTTCTTTCAGCTTGATTTTATTGCCTTCGAGGTATTCGGGCGCTAATTCTTTCATCGGTAAAAAGCCGTGCCGCTCAGCACCATAGTTTACAAATATAGCATTTAAGCTGTGTTCAATGCGGGATACTTTGGCTTTATAGATGTTGGCTTTCTTTTGAACGAGGTGGCTGCTTTCAATATCCAAATCAAAGAGAATGTCTTTGTTGTCCACAATTGCAACGCGCAGTTCTTCTGCTTGCGTTGCATTAATCAATATCTTTTTTGTCATTTAAATCTCCATTATAATCAGGAGATCGAAACCGGTTCAGCACAAGCAAAATAGGCGCGGCAATCGTGTAGGCCTTGCCAAAGCCTCAGGGATTTTTAAAATACTTTCCACAAAGTCGGAAAGTGGCACAGGGTCATGAGAGACAAGCACCCGCTTACGTGAGCGGGGCGCGTGCAATAGAGCCTGTATGGTGATAAAAATCCGAATGAGGGTAAAGAAAAAAAGCATTAAATTCCTCGAGTTTTGCTTATCTGGAACCATTGTCCCAATCTCGTTTGTTGCCTCTAGAGGCTTGTTTATGGTCTGACCCGAAGTGCCATAAATCGGCGCTGAGTGTAACAGATCGGCTTTCACATCGCAAACACATGCGACGTCAAAAGATGTTTAAGAATGCGACAGACGTTGCAGGGCTTGTTGTGCCTGGGCATCGCCTTGTGCTGCTGCTTAAGGATTTCATAGAGAAAACTACTTCAAGCGTTGCAGGGCCTGGTAAGTCAGAAATTCTTCTTTCGCTGCTATTTTTTGAAACCAACCCAAAGCCCATTGCGACTCTTGCAGTACTGCTGGACCCTTTTCATTAAGTAAGTAGAGTTGGCCTTCGGCTAAAGAATGTCCATTCTTTTCCGCTTTTTGATACCAGTCCTTGCTTTTAGCTGAATCTTCGGGTCCGATCATTACATTATATAACGCACCTAAATATAAATACGCTGGTGGATAGGCGCTTGCAGCAGCTTGTTCAAAATAAGGTAAAGCTTGTTTATAGCGGGTTTGCATAAATAGCTTTTTGCCTTGCTCATATTCTGCTTGGCCCGGAATGGAGGGAGGGGTGGATTGACCTGTTGCTAATTGATCGACCAGCGCCTGTGCAGGAGGGCGATCTCCTGACTTGTGCCAAGCAAGTATAAAATTAAAGCATTTAAAAAAAGGATATAGATAAATCAGATAGTTAAGATTTACGTTAGTGCATGAAACCGCACTAAGTGGTATTTTATGTTCTATGCGAGGAGATTTTAAAATAAGAAAGGTCCGCACCGCCTCTGGTGCAACGGCCGTACAAATTATCCAATATGAAAGAGGCACTTGCAAAATTCCTCAAACGAGTGGATTTATTGATTTAAAAATAATAATTTTTAAGAGTAATTAACAGTCTTAATGCAGAATAAGTACTGGATTTAACGTATAATAAGTCCTTTTTAATAACTTAATTCGAT
>JBMDXV010000036.1:0-7816 GCA_048594525.1 Gammaproteobacteria bacterium
CAACCAGGAAAGACGATAAAAACACTATCCAAATAAAAGTCAAAAAATTCAAGTTGTGCGGGCATAATCGTGTTTTTTGAAAAATAAGTCATTGATTATCTTTTTCTATTTTTTTAAAGTGTCAAACTTGGGTATAGAATGTAAAAAGGTCAAATTTTATTCGCACGCCTTAAAGTCAAAAATCCTTGAGTTGTACACTGAACTCTGATAAAATCCTTTCCCCTCCTTGCCTTAGTCGCTGAAAGCCACATGTTTTCAGGGGTTAGTCAAGATGAAGGCTTAATTTTATTAATCCAGAAGGAGTGTTGAATGAACCATTATGAGCTTGTACTCATGGTGCATCCGGATCAGAGTGAGCAGGTCACTGCTCTCGTCGGGCGCTATGTTGATATGATTAAAAGTAAAGGCGGCAATATTAGCCGTCAAGAAGACTGGGGCCGTAAATCGCTGGCCTATCCCATCAAAAAACTCCACAAAGCACACTATGTGCTCTTAAACATCGAACTCGGTGTGGAGCATTTGAAAGAGTTAACCGATGCCTTAAGATATAACGATTTTATTCTCCGTTACCTCGTTCTCAAACTCAATCAGGCAGAAACTGAAGCCTCTGCGATGATGCAACCTCGTAAAGCTTACGGCGAAGGAGACCGATAATGGCCCATAAAAGAAATCGTTTTAGTGGCGACAACGCCCTCAAAGTGGACTATAAAGATATTCCCCTTTTGAAAGAATTCATTACCGAGCATGGAAAGATTGTTCCTTGCCGCATTACTGGCACGCCTGCGAAGTATCAGCGCAAAATTGCTGAAGCCATTAAAGTTGCGCGCTACTTGGCCTTGTTGCCGTATTGTGACCGTCATAAGTAAGAGGAAATCATCATGCAAGTTATTTTACGTGAAAAAATTAGAAGAGTCGGCAATTTAGGTGAGCTCGTCAATGTCAAGCCGGGCTATGCGCGCAATTACTTGATTCCTCAAGGCAAAGCGATGACCGCAACTAAATTGAATCTTGAAAAATTTGAAGCACAGCGGGCTGAGTTGGAAAAAGTAGCCGCTGAAAATCTGAGCGCCGCGACAGAACGGGTTGAGAAACTCAAAGACGTCATCGTCACCATTGCCGCAAGCAGCGGGGAAGGCGGAAAACTCTTTGGTTCAGTGGGTACGCGCGATGTGGCCGACGCAATCAGCAAGCAAGGGATTGAAGTGCATAAACACGAAGTCCGTATGCCCAATGGGGTCATTCGTCAAACGGGTGAGTATGAAATCGAATTGCATTTCCATACCGACGTGAACACGCTGGTTAAAGTCAATGTCATTCCCGGATAAAAAAGTTTAGGAGAAATATTATGTCATATGCTGTGATTATCAGTGGGGGCCAGCAGCATCGCGTGAAGGAAGGCGAAGTGTTAAGCCTCGAAAAAATCGAGCTCGGTGTGGGTGAAAAAGTGGTATTTGATCAAGTCCTCATGTTGCGTGCAGGGGACGAAGTAAAAGTGGGTGCGCCCCTTGTTAAAGATGCGACCGTTGAAGCCGAAGTGATCCGCCAGTATCGTGGGGATAAAATTCGGATTATTAAATTCAAACGCCGTAAACACCACATGAAGCGGATGGGGCATCGCCAATATTTGACCCAGGTCAAAATTACCAAGATCAGTTAAGGAGTTATTCTCATGGCACATAAAAAAGCAGGCGGGAGCTCCCGCAACGGTCGTGATTCAGAAGCCAAACGATTAGGTGTCAAGCGGTTTGGCGGTGAACTCGTGACGGCCGGTACGATTATCATCCGTCAACGGGGTACGAGCTGGCATCCGGGTGAAAATGTGGGTTGTGGTCGCGATCATACCTTATATGCGCTTGTTGATGGGCACGTCGCCTTTCAACAAAAAGGGGCTGAGAATCGTATTTTTGTAACGGTTTTGCCGCTTGCTGCATAAATAAGCCTAAGCTGTTTAGGGTAGGCCTATGAAATTTGTTGATGAGGTCATCATCGATGTCGAAGCAGGAAGCGGGGGCCGAGGGTGTTTGAGCTTTCGTCGTGAAAAATACATTCCGCTCGGTGGGCCAGATGGAGGAGACGGGGGAGACGGCGCATCGATTTATCTCGAAGCAGATCATAATCTCAACACGCTCCTTGATTACCGGTACACGCGAAAATTTAAAGCCCAAAATGGCGAGCATGGCATGGGCAGTGATTGTACCGGTAAAAAAGGAGAGGACCTCTTTTTAAAAGTTCCCGTCGGCACAGAAGTCTATCAGCATGAGACTGGCGAAAAAATGGGTGAGGTCTTAGAAAACGGAAGTCGTCTTCTCGTTGCAAAGGGCGGTTATCACGGCCTTGGCAATGCGCGTTTTAAAAGTAGTACCAACCGCGCGCCTCGCCAGACAACGCCTGGCACACCCGGTGAAGCAAGACGTCTTCGCCTGGAGTTAAAAGTGCTTGCAGATGTGGGTTTGTTAGGCTTGCCCAATGCGGGAAAGTCCAGTCTCATTCGCGCAGTTTCTGCAGCCACACCGAAAGTTGCGGATTATCCCTTCACGACCTTGTCTCCGAGTTTGGGGGTGGTCTCCGCAGGCCCGTATCAAAGCTTTGTCATGGCAGACATTCCGGGCTTGATTGAAGGCGCTTCAGAAGGCACGGGTCTTGGCGTCCAGTTTTTACGCCATCTATCACGTAACAAACTCTTATTGCATGTGGTTGATGTTGCCCCGTTTGATGCGCATGATGTGGCGCAGGATATTCAAATAATCTTACAGGAACTTAAGCAATATAATGAGGATTTATACCAAAAAGAGAGGTGGCTCGTATTTAATAAATCTGATCTACTATCCGATAATGAATTAAACAAAAAAGTAGAAAAGATTGTTAAAAAAATTTCCTGGAAGGGGCCGATCTATATGATTTCCGCGCTGAAACACCTCGGGACAGAAAAGCTTGTGTATGATATCATGACCGCTTTAAAAAACGCAGCTCAGCAAGGATCGAGATGAAAAAAATAGAAGGCATTCCCTTTTTAACAAGAAGAGCGTTTACTGAACACTATGCTAAAAAGCAAGGGCTTCCCTTTGCAGAAGCAGAGCAGATTGTAAAAGTTTTGCTCATGCATATGTTGCATCACCTGTATGAAGGAAGACGGATTGAACTGCGTGGGTTTGGAATCTTCGGGAGTAAAAAAGTACAGGCTTACGAGGGCCGTCACCCCCGTACGGGCGAAACCTTAATGATTCCTGAACGAACCAAAGTGACCTTCAGAGCGTCAAAAGTGCTCTTAAAAAGGATTGCAGAGCAGGTTCAGCTTCCTCGTCAAAAGTAAATTGTGGATCCGAATCTGGAGGAAGTAGGCTTCGTCAGCAAGTCTCAAAAGAAAAGAGACGCGCTGGCCCTACAAGACCTAGGTCGGAAAATGATTGAGTTGAAGCCCGAAATATTACGCGGCCTCCCTTTATCTGAAGACATTCTCAAAGCATTAATTGCAGCAAAACCCATGAAGATGGGCGCACGTAAACGACAAATTCAGTTTATCGGGAAACTTTTGCGGCAGGAAGAAGACCTTACAGCCTTATTGCAAGCCGTCGCTTTTTATTGCAAACGCTAAATGCCGAAGCGGCTGGATGGCATGCAATACTGCACGCTTACACGGAGGCGTGTGGAGCATCTCTGAAATCGAATGGGTAATAATTTTGCACTGTCCTTCGAGAGATGTTGGGCCGAAACTCAGCAGAGTTTCAATCTTGTTCTGCTGTACTGAATCCTGGTAGCTAAGCTGAAAGTGGCCGGGCTTGAGTCCCAGAAAATGGATGATTTTAGCAAATTGCGCATGGTGTGCTTCTGAAAAATCAGCTTCTTTTTCGCTAAAGACAATGACCAGGGGAGGGCTTACTTCCGATTTCTCTCGTGGAACATAGAGAGAGAAGCCTAATTCTTGTAAAATTTTGAGGGGAGTCATTTGCATTTTTTGCGAAAGACGCGTAAAACCGCAGTGACGGGGCCGGAGAGGGCGAACAGGGCAAATAAACAAAATAAGGCTTCCGCCGGATGCCACCAAATGCCTGCTAAAACGAATATAATCAAGGCCATATAAGTGAAGCGAATACTTTTTTTCAGGTCAATTTCTTTAAAGCCGCGATAGGGAATATTACTGACCATGAGATAAGAGGCAATTAACATGAGGATCACTTCAGCTATGCTGAAACTGAGGCTTTGATAGCCGTGAATATCACAAACCCAGATCGCGCTTGTGACGAGCGCAGCAGCGGCAGGGCAGGGTAAACCCCGAAAATAATAGGGTTTGTTTTTGTCCGATTTTGCGGGCGCGACATTTTGAACATTAAATTTAGCAAGTCGTAAGGCCACACACGCAGCAAAAACAAAAGCGGACAGCCAGGCAAGTTTAGACCACCCTTCGGGTGCAAAATAGAGGTCGTTCCAAATATAAGCGACAAGGGGCGGCGCAACGCCAAACGAAAGCATATCGGCTATCGAGTCATATTGCGCGCCAAAAGCACTTTGTGCATTAATAAGGCGGGCGACGCGGCCATCAAGTCCATCAAAAACTAGCGCAATGAAAATCGCAATGGCTGCGCTGATAAAGTCTTGATTCATACCTGAAATAATGGCGTAAAATCCTGCAAATAAACTACCCGTCGTAAATAGATTGGGGAGCAAGTAAATTCCGCGATGACGTAAGGGGTTTTCTTCTGAATGACTCATCTTAAAAATTTGAGTTCACGGGACAGGCATTATGCATTATAATATCGCGCAAATCAATTTGACCTTTTCCCTCGGCGGTGTGATGACAATCTTGTGTCCCGGAGATTTTATTCTGGTGGGCGAAACCCATACAGGCAAGCGATTTCAACCTGGCGATTGGGCAGAGCGCCTCGCAGGGAGCCTGTCCAGCTTGCGTAATCGGCGAGTCGTCTATTCACCTTTACTGATGCCCATTTGCTACGAAGGGATCCGTTGTTTACGCGTGGCCTCAGAATTAGAAGAGCAATACCCTGCGATTTATAAAGAGGTGGTTGAATTTTCTCAAACTAATCAGTTAAAGGTGATTTGCGATGTCCCAACTTGAAGCGGAAATTCGTTTTTTTGATAGTTTAGCCGAGGAGTGGTGGAGCCTTTCAGGCCCGCAGGCCATGCTCCATCAGATTAATCCTTTGCGTGTGTTGTGGATGTCTCGTCATATTGATTTAAAAGGGCAGAGGGTGCTCGATGTCGGCTGCGGTGCAGGGATTCTCTCAGAAGCCCTGGCGCTGAAAGGCGCGCACATTACAGGAATTGATTTAGGGGAGAATCTGATTCAAGTTGCAAAAACCCATGCGGAAGCGTCAAACCTTCAGATTGATTATCAGTGTAGGGCCGTTGATGCGTTTGCCGCAGAGCATCCTCTACAATTTGATGTCGTGGCCTGTTTAGAAATGCTGGAGCATGTAGATGATTTCGAGGCGATTCTCAACGCGATCGCCGCCGTTTTAAAACCAGGAGGGAAGGTCTTTCTTTCAACGCTCGATCGTACGCCGCGTTCTTTTGTTGAAGCGATTCTCGGGGCGGAGTATCTTTTAAAATTGATTCCCAAGGGAACGCATCATTATACGCAGTTTATTCGCCCGGATGAGTTGTGCCGTGCGATGCGGAAAGCGGGGCTGGAGCCTTTGGTCATGGATGGTCTCCGCTAT
Organism: Gammaproteobacteria bacterium; assembly: GCA_048594525.1. GTDB lineage: Bacteria > Pseudomonadota > Gammaproteobacteria > Francisellales > CACEW01 > JAJZUD01. Next base: position 5,676 of record JBMDXV010000036.1, read on the forward strand.
CATCCGCTATCAAAAACATTTTCACTCACGCCAAAACCGCAGACGAATTATTGGGTAGTGGGTCAAAAATTGAGTTAAAAGGGACCGAACAGTGTTACAGCAATATGCTCCTCGTGGAACGGATTTATATTACATCTTGCGTCAGGTAAGAGGACACGCCCGCGCGGCCTACCTCGCCCTTTCCGCGTTTTGTCTCGAACTGAACCGAACGGCTGAACGCTATACCGAGCCCCAAATTGCCGAGAAAAAGCTCGCCTGGTTTGCTGAAGAAGTTGAGCAGTTTTTTCAAGGAAAAGCGCGTCACCCTTTCTTTGAACCTTTGAGCGAGTTCCAGGAGCATTTATCCAAAACCGCACTGCTTGCTTTGGTGGAGGCTCATGTTGCATCCCTTCACACCCATGTGTTTGAAACCCGCGTAGACCTTTTCCAGCATTATCAGCATCTTGGCGGAATTCGCTTATCCCTGCTTGCTAAGCTCTTAGGCACGCGATCGATGGAGATGGAAACGCATGTACACGAACTCGGCGTGGTAGATGAGATGTTGCGGCATCTCCGGGACTTTCGGATTTTCCTCGGGCGACAGCACTTATATTTTGCGCTGGAGGATTTTCAAAACCTGAAAATCGATCCTTCCCCCATTTTGCAACTCAAGGACATTGAAACCTTGATTCCCTTATTTGAAGAATATTTCCACTTTGCGAAAACACGTTTCTATGACATACAAACGCATTTTCAGGGCCCGGGTATGAAGCCCTTGCGTCTTGAGGTTTTGTTAAAGCTCAAGCAGGCGGAACGCATGCATCGCAACGCTTGGCCGTTTTTGAAGGTTCAACTAGAATTGTCGCCTTTAAGAAAGTTGTTTTTAACAAGCTTTTAAGCATGAATAAAAAATTAAGAGCAGATTTGTTTTTATTGTTGGCAACGCTAATCTGGGGCGCGACCTTCCCTTTGGTGACGGCGGCCTTGCCATTTATGGATCCTTTTTTATTTGTGTTGATTCGTTTTGTCATCGCCGGACTGTTTTTCCTCATTTGGATTTTCCCGAAGTTTAAATATACCGATAAAAAAGTGCTCTGGGCAGGCCTCATCCTCGGCTTATTGAATGCCATAGCCTACCTCGGTCAAACCTTCGGAATGCAAACTGTGGACGCCGATACCTCTGCTTTTATAGCGACGACAGGAGTGGTGTTGGTGCCTTTCATTGCGCCGATTTTAGGTTTGGCACGGGTTAAAAAAATAGAGGTCCTCGGCAGCTTCCTCTGCTTGTGGGGGCTGTATGTATTGACCGGTGCCCACCTCCAAGATTTGAGTACGGGCCAATTTTGGATTCTATTTTCAACTTTAGGCTGGGCAGGAGGGGTATGCTATTTGCAACGCGTCGCCCCCAAGATCAAGGAGGGCGCGCTTCTGGCCTTTTATCAAATAGTGTTTTTGATCCCTGTAGCATTGATTTTATCCGGCATACATAGTGAGATTCCTCATTTTCAACCCATCTTAATTTTTGCATTACTCTACACAGGCATACTCGCAACCGCGGTTGTGTTTTTGATCCAAGTCCGGTATCAAAAAGAAACCACAGCCACACACGCCGCAATCATTTATTCGCTTGAACCCGTATTGGCAAGCCTCATCGCCATGTATGTCAATCACGAGGCCTTGACCGCGCGTGTTGTTAAGGGAGGCGGCATTATTTTGCTGAGTATCCTGTTGATTGAACTCATGCCGAGGGTTCTCCCGGATTCGAAGCCACCTATAAATTAATATAGACATTTAATAAAAATAAGTGGTATATTATTCAATAAGTGACCTTATCAAAAAGTGGTATGCCAGAAACGATTACGGGTCGGCTTCGTCTCTTCATGAAGGGTAAGCGGGATGATCTCAGTCAAGCGGATGGTGAATCCAACTACTTAACGCAACTATTAATAATGTAACGTCGTTGTTATAATTGTTAATTGTTACCTCTAAATTAAGAGGAGAAGTAGTTGTGAAATTAACAGATAGAGCCTCTTGCAAAATTATTTTCAAAATAGCAATCCAAAATAAATTAGTTCCTCTCATTTTCATCCAAAAGTCAAAAGTGGTTAATTATTTTACAAGTTGATTTATTTATATTCATATTTTTCATTTTTTGCCTGAGC
>JBMDXV010000037.1:0-6347 GCA_048594525.1 Gammaproteobacteria bacterium
TCCAGTTGTGAAAATATTCGTGTGCGACTACACCCTCAACACGCTGGAAACCTGCATCAGTCGTAGTGTCTGGTTTTGCCAATACGCAGGATGTGTTAAAAATGTTAAGGCCTTTATTTTCCATTGCGCCCATATTAAAATCTTCTGCGGCATAGATCATGTAAATATCCAGGTCATATTCCCGGCCAAAGCGCACTTCATCCCAGTGCATGGCTTCTTTCAAGGCCTGCATGGCGTAATCACATTGCGAGATGTATTGCGCCTTGGCATAAATTTCAAGTTTCACAATGCGGCCACTCAGGGTGGTAAATGTGTCTTCAATTTTTTGAATGTCGCCTGCGACTAGGGCAAATAAATAACTGGGCTTTTTAAAAGGGTCTTCCCACACGACAAAGTGCCGACCGAGTTCGAGATCCCCTTGTGCAATCAGATTTCCGTTTGAGAGGAGGATGGGATAACGCTGTTTATCAGCGATGATTTTGGTGGTAAAAAAAGCCATAACATCCGGGCGGTCCAGGTAAAACGTAATTTTGCGAAAGCCGTGCGATTCACACTGTGTGCAAAAGGTGCCTTGTGTTTTATAAAGGCCTTCGCAACTGGTATTGCTCTCGGGGTGAATGCGCGACACGATTTCAAGTTTAAATCGCTTCGGCAGGGCCCTCAACGTGAGTGCGGTATCCGACCACTCGTATTGATCGCGCGCTACGTCTTGGTCATCCCTTTTGAGAGTGAACAGTTCTTGACCTTCTCCATCTAAAATGAGGGGGGTAGTTTCATCTCCGGACACGCGTTCAAATTCCATCACATTGGTGACGAGGGTTTCGTGTTCGCGCAAGTCAAACGTTAAATGGGTGCTGAGAATGCGGTAAGCGCTCTGTTGGTAATCTTTACGATAATGAACAATCTGTCCTGACATGCTGGGGTCTCCTCTTGAATGCGGCGCTATATTTGTCGTTTAGAGGAGAGAATGATAGCATAAATCAGTTTTTTTTGAAGGAAAATAATGAAACTGCAAGCCCTCGCACGCCATCTCAATCACTTTTTAGAAATTGAAAAAATTAGCGATTACGCACCGAATGGTCTGCAAGTAGAGAGTTCTCGCTCTGAAGTACATAAAATCGCCTGTGCGGTCACGGCTTCCCTCGATGTGATTGCAGCCGCCGCCGAGATGGGAGCGGATGCTTTAATCACCCACCATGGTTATTTCTGGAAAAATGAAAATCCCCTCCTCACAGACATGAAATATCAAAGAATCCGCGCTTTAATCAAACAGGATATTGCCTTGCTCGCTTATCACCTGCCTTTAGATATCCATCCCCTCATTGGAAATAATATCAAGCTCGGAGAAGTCCTCGGTCTTAAAATGACAGGAATCTTCAAGCCCGACGGTAAACTGCCTTTACTCGCGCTTGGCGAACTAGAGGGAATAGATTCTCCTCAAATCTTTGCCGCACGTTGTGCTAAAGTCCTACATCGAGCGCCTCTTTTGATTGAAGGAGGGTGTCATCCCATTCGCAAAATTGCGTGGTGTACAGGCGCTGCTCAGGATTTTATTGTGAATGCAAAAGAATGCGGAGCGGATGCTTATATTTCCGGCGAAATTTCAGAGCGAACATTTTACCAAGCAAAGGAGCTGGGTATTCATTACCTCGCTTGTGGGCATCACGCCACCGAGCGTTATGGCATTCAAGCGCTGGGGCAGTGGATTCAGGCGCAATATCAGCTCTCGGTTGAGTTTGTTGAGGTTGAGAATCCGGTGTGAGGGAGGTTCCTCCAAGAATAAAGTATAGCTTGATGGAAAAAGGAGCTTAACCCGTTTGCAATCAGGGCCTGGGTTCAGGCACAATTCCTGTTTTTGAAAAAACAGGAGTCCATAACATGAAAAAAATGGTCGTAGCAAATTGGAAAATGAATGGTACGGATGTATTGGCGCAAGAGTTGATTACTGCTTCAAAATTGCAAAGTTTTGGGCTCAATATCGATCTCGTTGTCTGTCCTCCTTATGTGTTTCTGCCGCTGTTGGCCGCAAAACTGAGACACAATCAGGATATTTTTCTCGGCGCGCAGGATGTGAGTGCGCATGAATCAGGCGCATTTACAGGGGAAGTGTCCGCTGCGATGTTAAAGGAAATAGGGTGTCGATATGTGATTATTGGGCATTCTGAACGTCGCGCGTATCATTCGGAAGGGACTGATCTCATCCTTGCAAAGATGCAAGCAGCCCTCAAAGTGGGCTTGATTCCGATCGTGTGCATAGGCGAGTCTTTAGAAGAGCGCCAAAGCCACCAGACTGAAGCCGTTTTAAGCGCGCAACTTGAGCCGATTTTAAAGCAGCATACGCAAAATTTTATTGTCGCCTATGAGCCCCTCTGGGCGATTGGGACGGGCCTTTCTGCAACCGAGAGTGAAATTCAAGCGGCCCATGCTTTTTTAAGAAAAAATCTGTATAATTGTTCTTCCGTATCTTTACTGTATGGCGGAAGTGTCAATGCTGCAAACGCTTTCTCTATTCTAAAAATGGACGAAGTAGAGGGAGTGCTTGTAGGCGGGGCTTCTTTAAAATCATCGGAGATTGCAAAGATTTGTGAGGCGGCGCATGCAGCCGGATTGAAAAACTGAGGGTAAATTATGTCAAATTTGATTTTGTTGTTACATGTTTTGTTTTGTTTTGCGATCATTGCTTTGGTCTTATTGCAACAGGGAAAAGGCGCTGATGTCGGTGCTGCGTTTGGTTCCGGCTCGGCAAATAGCATGTTTGGAAGTAGGGGGCCTGCTTCTTTTTTATTTAAGTTGACGGTTCTTTTTGCCGTACTTTTTTTTGTGACGAGCATCACCTTAACGTATGTGCAATCTCAAAATGCTAAGGCTGCGAATATGCTGGCGCCGCCTCCTGCTTTAACAACGGCGCCTCCCCCGATCGGAACGAATAATACGGGAACGGCTGGATTTATTCCTCCTGCGGTGGCCATTGGCAGCTGAGCATGAATAGTCAAGCGATCCGTAAGGCCTTTACTGCATTTTTTGCAGATAAGGGACACAGCCTTGTTCCATCAAGCTCCTTAATTCCTGGTAATGATCCAACATTGCTCTTTACCAATGCAGGTATGGTGCAATTTAAGGATGTCTTTCTAGGTGCTGAAAAACCCGCTTATAGCCGCGCCTGCACCGTACAAAAATGTGTACGCGCGGGCGGTAAACATAACGATCTTGAAAATGTAGGTTTTACAGCAAGACACCATACCTTTTTTGAAATGCTCGGTAACTTCAGTTTTGGGGATTATTTTAAAACAGAAGCCATTCACTATGCTTGGGAATTTCTGACAGACGTATTAAAGCTGCCCAAAGAAAAGCTTTGGATCACTGTATTTGATGAGGATCAGGAAACCTACGACATTTGGGTGAAAGAAATAGGGATTGATCCCGCGTGCATTTCACGCATTGGTGCCAAAGATAATTTCTGGATGATGGGCGATACCGGACCCTGTGGGCCCTGCAGTGAAATTTTTTATGATCATGGCCCCGGGGTTCCGGGCGGCCCGCCGGGCACGCCGGAAGGCGATCTCGATCGTTATATTGAAATCTGGAATCTCGTCTTCATGCAATATAATCGGGACAGCAACGGAAAACTCACGCCTTTACCAAAACCTTCCGTTGATACAGGGTCAGGGCTTGAACGTTTAGCCGCAGTACTGCAGGGTGTTCATAATAATTATGAGGTTGATACCTTTAAAACGCTGATTGCAGAAGTCGCGCGCCTTTATCAGTCCATGACAGGAAACCCACCTCCTCCACCTGACAATAAGTCCTTTCGGGTGATTGCGGATCACATTCGTTCAAGTAGTTTTTTAATTGCGGATGGTGTCGCGCCGGGAAATGAAGGGCGTAGGTATGTGCTCCGTCGCATCATCCGGCGTGCGATTCGGCATGGCTATCAATTGGGCCTTCGCGTGCCGTTTCTGCATCAGCTTGTCAAAACATTGCAAGCCGTGATGGGGGAGGCTTATCCGGAACTCATCAATCGCGGCGCGCACATCATACAGGCTTTGAAGCAAGAGGAAGAGCAATTTTTGCGCACCCTCAGCCAAGGTATTCGCTTATTTGAGGACGCTGTCTCCGATTTAAAGCAAACCATCATCCCCGGGGAAATCGTGTTCAAACTTTACGATACCTATGGGTTTCCTGTTGATTTAACTGAAGATATGGCACGGGAGCGAGGATTGAGCCTCGATATTCCTGGTTTTGACACTTGCATGGACGCCCAGCGTGAGCGCGCACGTCAAGCCAGTAAATTTGCAATCGATTACACAGAATTAACAGGCATTGATTATAATAGTGAGTTTGCGGGCTATCTCCATTTAAGCCAGGCGGCAACCGTTGCAGGCGTGCATGATGAAAAAATCGTTCTACTCGACAGAACCCCTTTTTATCCCGAAGGCGGTGGTCAAGTCGGCGATCGGGGTATCCTCAAGAGCAGTGATGCTGAATTCGTTGTGACGGATACCCAGAAAAAAGCGGATGCCATTTTACACCTCGGCTATTTTAAAACCGGTTCCTTTGCAAAAAATACAGTTATTGAGGCGATTGTCGACATCGACAAACGGCGGTTCACCCGTCGCAATCATTCCGCCACGCATTTGCTCCATTCTGCATTGCAACACGTATTGGGAGAACACGTCGAGCAGAAGGGCTCGCTCGTTAGTGATGAAATGTTACGCTTTGATTTTTCTCACTCGAAAGCCATGACGGGTGAAGAAAAAGCCAAGGTCGAGCACCTCGTCAATCTTTATATATCGAATGATTATCCTGTCGAAGCACATGAAATGAATATCGAAGAGGCAAAAAAAATGGGCGCCATGGCGCTCTTTGGTGAAAAATATGGCGAAGTGGTGCGGGTCTTAAAGATGGGTGACATATCGATCGAATTATGCGGAGGAACGCATGTAAGCCATACTGGCGAAATCGGCCTCTTTAAGATTGTGAGTGAAGGCGCCATCGCAGCAGGCGTTCGGAGGATTGAAGCATTCACTTCCCTTGCCGCTAAAGCCTTCTTCGATGTCGAGCTTGAACAGGCTAAAACCAAAGCAATAAAAATGGAAGAGGCAATCAAAACGCTTCAAAAGCAAAATGAAGCCTTTCGCTTAGAAGGCTTATTGTCTAGCCTCCCCAAACAATTGTGGGCTCAGAAAAAGACCGTGAAAGGCCTTGATCTCATTCTGGCGGAAGTAAAAGATATCGATAGCAAGGAACTCGCTCTTGTCGCGGAAGCCGTAAAAAAAGATTTAAAGCATGGGATCGTTGCGCTTGCATGTGTCACCGATAGAACCAGCCTCGTGATTGCCGTCACTCCAGAGCTCGCAAAGATTCACAAGGCAGGGGAGCTTCTCAACAAAGTCTTGGCTACAGTAGGAGGAAAGGGTGGGGGACGGCCTGAAATGGCGCAAGGCGGTGGGCCGGTGGTAAAAGATTTGACAGGGTTTTGGCAAAGCCTTGAAGCGCTTGTTGCTGTTGATTGAGCTGTTCGAAGGGTTCTGTCGCAAAAGCGATGAAGCTGTTAAAATGAGTTGATCATTAATCGTTGGGTTATAGCCTATGCTTCAGGGTTGGAAGCGTCTTTCCGTTCAAAGTACAAACGCCAGACAGGTTAAATATCTCAATAATCTTGTGGAACAAGACCATCGCTTTATCAAAAAAATAACACAACCCATGCGAGGCTTTAAAGGCTTCCATTCCGCCAAGGCCACTTTAGCTGGAATTGAATTGCATCACATGCTCAGAAAAGGACAACATAAACAGTCTGCTAACTTATCTATCTTTGATCAGTTCTATCAACTTGCAGCATAGTCTCGCCTGAAAAACAGGGTCATTCCGCCCATCCTACGCTTTTGCGACAGAACCCCCGTAACTGCCCCGCAAGAGGTTTTTGGGGAAGTACGATTTTGCTGTAAGCCTTATAAACATTGGTGGGCCCACTTGGACTTGAACCAAGGACCAAAGGATTATGAGTCCTCTGCTCTAACCAACTGAGCTATGAGCCCGACCAGGCTGCAATATACCGAAAATAGGGGCTTTTGTAAAGTTTTTCAAATGTCCGATTTTTGTGTAAAAGCTCAGAAAAAGGCAGTTTGCGCCAAATTTGCGCCAGCAAAATTTTAATTGGCTAAAAAATTGACAACAATTACTCGCTGGGATAAAATTATTAATATATGAGGGAGCCTCTTGCAAAATTATTTTCAAAATAGCAATCCAAAATAAATTAGTTCCTCTCATTTTCATCCAAAAGTCAAAAGTGGTTAATTATTTTACAAGTTGATTTATTTATATTCATATTTTTCATTTTTTGCCTGAGC
>JBMDXV010000038.1:0-5914 GCA_048594525.1 Gammaproteobacteria bacterium
GCTGGAATATCCAAACCATCCAAGGGTTTGATGTGACCCAACTCGCCCTGAAGCCTGATCTCTTCGTCGTAGGCAACACCATGACGCGCGGGATGCCGATTGTTGAAGCGCTCCTCAATCAAAAGCTTCCGTTTGTCTCCGGCCCAGCGTTTCTGGAAGAATTTGTACTCAAGAAAAAATGGGTGCTCGCCGTCACGGGAACGCACGGCAAAACCACCACGACGAGCATGCTCGCCTGGGTGCTGGAATATGCCGGATTTAATCCCGGGTTTTTAGTGGGGGGCATTCCCCTCAATTTTGGTGTGTCTTCCCGCTTAGGTAGCAGCGATTTTTTTGTGATTGAAGGAGATGAATACGATACCGCTTTTTTTGATAAGCGTTCTAAATTCGTGCATTACTGGCCGAATACTTTGATCATCAATAACCTCGAACTTGATCATGTGGATATTTTTGAAAACCTTGCGATGATCCAAAAGCAGTTTCACCATCTCATCCGGACCGTGCCCGAGCAAGGCCAGGTGATTAGCCATGCGGGCGATGACAACATTGCGCACGTGCTCAAACAAGGCTGCTGGTCGCCGCAGGTTTCGTTCGGGAAAAAAGGAGACTACGATTACCGCCTCCTCTCACCCCTGAACAATCACTTTGAAGTCCTACACCACAATAAGCCAGTCGGCACGGTCGCCTGGGAGATTTTGGGTGAATTTAATATTGAAAATGCGCTCGCGGTGATTGCTGCAGCGAAACACGTCGGCATTGATGAAAAGCTCTCCTGCGAGGCCTTAGGCCAATTTATCAGCCCTAAACGACGCATGGAAATCCGGGGCGTCATAGAAGGGATCAACGTGTATGATGATTTTGCCCACCACCCCACCGCCATTGCCAAGACCATCGAAGCCTTGCGCAAAAAGGTGGGAGATGCGCGCATTCTCGCTGTGTTCGAGCCCCGGTCCAATAGCATGAAGCTCGGTCAATTTCAGGCTGATCTTGCCAAAGCCATGGAATACGCGGATGCAAACTTCCTTTATGAGCCTAAAAATTTAAACTGGTCGGTCGCGGGTGCGTTTAAAGCGTCAACCCGGCCCTGCCTCATTGAGCAAGATATTGACAACCTGGTTCAGAAAATCAAAGCGGTCGCAAAGCCGGGCGATCATATCCTCGTGATGAGTAACGGCGGGTTTGGCGGAATCCATGAAAAGCTGTTAAGCCCCAAAACCTGATCACAGAAAAACGATTGCTTGCTGATTCCATTTCCCTTCGGTATAATCTCCCGCTGCTCAACCTTAAATGGGCAAATTTATCTCAATCATTCCACTTACATTTTTAAGGAGAAAAAATGTCCCTTACCAGAGAAAAAAAAGAAACCGTTATTAAAGAATACCAAGCCAGTAGCAACGATACGGGCTCACCCGAAGTGCAGATTGCCCTCCTCACGGCACGACTCAAAGATCTTGAGCCTCACTTTGCAATGCATAAGCAAGATAATCATTCCCGTCGCGGTTTATTACGGATTGTGAGTCAACGCCGCAAACTGCTGGACTATTTAAAATCTAAAAATATTGAGCGTTATCGCGCTGTGATTGAGCGTCTTGGCATCCGCCGTTAATTCGTTACTACATAAGGAAGTTCCCGTGTTTAAAGTATTTAAAAAAGTATTTCAATTCGGCGCGCATGAAGTGACGCTTGAAACAGGCGGGATTGCTCGCCAAGCCGACGGTGCCGTCATGGTTCGCATGGGTGAAACTGTGGTACTCGTCACAGCCGTTGCGCGCAAAAAAGCCAAGCCTGATGCTGACTTTTTTCCCTTGACGGTTAATTATCAGGAAAGACTGTATGCCGCGGGTCGTATTCCCGGTGGGTTTTTACGTCGTGAAGGCCGGCCCTCTGATAACGAAACCCTGATTGCGCGTTTAATTGATCGCCCGATTCGCCCTTTATTTCCTGAAGGATTCTTCAATGAAATTCAAGTCGTTGCAACCGTCTTTTCTTTAGACCCAACTGTCCAGCCTGACGTTCCTGCTTTAATCGGCGCTTCTGCTGCACTGAGCTTGGCAGGCGTTCCCTTTGCGGGGCCTGTGGGTGGCGTACGGGTGGGTTTCAAAGAGGGAGCCTACCTATTAAATCCCAGCCTATCCGAAATCAGCAACGGCTCTGACTTAGACCTGATTGTAGCCGGAACGAAAGAGGCTGTGTTAATGGTCGAATCCGAAGCCAATCAACTGCCTGAAGAAGTGATGCTCGGTGCAGTCTTATTTGGACACCAGGAAATGCAAATTGCGATTCATGCCATTGAAGAACTCGTCAAAGCTGCAGGCAAACCGAAGTGGGACTGGCAAGCACCGGTTATGGATTCCACCCTCATGGACGGAATTAAAACTGAATTTGGCACAGCGATTGCGGAGGCCTATACGCTTCGCGAAAAACAAGAACGCTATAGCAAACTCGATGACATCCGAAGCACTGCGATGGAACGCTTTGCCACAGAAGCATCAGGTCACAGCGAAGACGCCGTACAAAACATTATCGCTAAAATTGAAGAGCGCCATGTGCGGGATACAATTATTCACGGCGGACTCAGGATCGATGGACGCGATACGCGCACCATTCGTCCCATTCACATTGAACACGGTGTGTTGCCCCGTACGCACGGCTCAGCTGTGTTTACGCGCGGGGAGACGCAAGCGATTGTGGTTTCAACCCTCGGTAATGAGAAAGATGCACAACTCATTGATGCGGTTCACGGAGAATCCAAAGATCGCTTTATGCTGCATTATAACTTCCCGCCCTACTGCGTGGGTGAAACCGGAATGATGGGCAGCCCCAAACGCCGCGAAATCGGCCACGGCAACTTGGCCCGCCGCGCAATTGGCCCGGTGCTACCGAGCAATGATCACTTCCCTTACACCATTCGCATTGTGTCTGAAATCACCGAATCCAATGGATCAAGCTCTATGGCAACCGTTTGCGGCAGTACGCTGTCTCTCTTGGATGCTGGCGTGCCGATTAAGGAACCCGTTGCCGGGATTGCAATGGGCCTGATCAAGGAAGGCGACAAATTTGCAGTATTGTCTGATATCCTGGGGGATGAAGACCACCTCGGGGACATGGACTTTAAAGTCGCAGGAACCCAGTATGGAATCACCGCCCTGCAAATGGACATCAAGATCACAGGGATCACCAAAGAAATCATGGCTGCGGCTTTAGAACAAGCCAAAGCGGGCCGGATGCATATTTTGGGCCTCATGAATGAAGTGATCAGTGCGCCGAGCAGCTTATCCCCTTATGCCCCTCGCATTTTCATCGTCAAAATTCAGGCTGAAAAAGTGAAGGAAGTGATCGGCAAAGGCGGCGCTGTCATTCGCGCGATTACGGAAGAATGCGGCGTGACGATTGACTTGGAAGATGACGGCACCATCAAAATCTTTGCTGCAGAAAAACGCAGCGCAGATATGGCCATCGCTCGCATTAACGATATTGTGGCTGAGGTTGAAATCGGCAAAATCTATGAAGGCAAAGTGGTTCGCTTAGCGGATTTCGGAGCTTTTGTGAATATCATGCCGAATCGTGATGGGCTTGTGCATGTTTCGCAGATTCAGGAAGAGCGTGTGGAGAAAGTGGAAGACTTTCTGAAACTCGGTGATATCGTTCGCGTCAAAGTGCTGGAGGTGGATCGCCAAGGTCGGGTGAAATTAACTATGCGGAATTTGGATGGTCAGGCGGAGGGTGCTGCGCCTGCTTCTGAATCTCCTGTGACTGAGGAATAGCCTTTAACACGGGGCTGCCCTAATCCCTCAGTCGCTTTGCGACAGCTCCCTTATTAAGGGAGCTTAAGAAAATAGAGGACTTTTTGAATGCGTTTTCTTGATGATTTTTTTCCTGCATTGGTCTTTTTTGTTGTTTACAAAATGTTTGATATTTACTGGGCTACGTTTGCTTTGATTGTGGGCTGCGGGGTTCAGGTTTTGTATATGCAGCTTCGGTATAAAAAAGTTCAGCCTATTTATTGGATTAGTTTTTTATTGATTCTGGTGTTTGGCGGAGCGACGATTATGTTTCGAGACCCTCGCTTTTTAGAGTGGAAAGTCTCCATTATCAATTGGGTGATGGGTCTCGCTTTTTTAATGAGCCATCTGTTTAAGCGGACTTTGATTGAGCTTTTGATTCAATCTAAACAACAGCCTTCTTTGCCGCTTCTTATCCTCCGAAAGCTCAATTTCATTTGGGCCTTGTTCTTTCTTTTTTTGGGAACACTTAACCTGTATATTGCTTATCATTATTCGACGTCAACGTGGGTTAATTTTAAAGTCTTCGGTATTTTCGGACTCACGATTTTGTTCATTATTTTTCAAACCATTTACTTATTGATTTTAGTTAAAAAAAACTTGCATAAATGAATATTTCCTTTAAAAGCCAGGACTTTATTAATGCGTCTAAAGCCCTACTCACGGTGAGTTTAACGCTCATTGCGGTGTATTCTTTTTTGCCGGTCACTTCTCTTTATTTCGCGCTGTATACCGCCGCCTGCTGCGCGTTTATGCAGGCGGGCGCAAGCAAGCTCGATCAGTTGGTCAGCATGATCCTCGGGGGTGCTGCTTTTATTTTTTTCCTTGCCTTGGGTCTCGCTATTAAAGATGAGGCCGTGTTTGCAGATGGGGCGCTCATTCTGTTTGCATTTGCGGCGTTTTACCTCCCAAACCTCGGGATTAAATATAAAATGCCACCCGTGCTGGGACTGATTTTTTATGTCTCCGTCATCAATATGAATACAACAAGCTGCCCCTATGCATTGAGTATTCTAGGATGTACGATCGGTGCCAGTATCGCCATTGTGGTGTACTTTTTGTTTTGGCCTTATCAAGTTACCCATGAATTGACCCTGATCGCGCAAAGCGTGATCCGTCAATATAGAATTCTTTTAGAGCGTTGCATGCCCAGAGTGCGTCAAGCTGAGGAGGATGAGGCGCGTATTAACACCCTCCTCAGCCTCTATGAACAACTCAATACCGCAGCCCACTTAAAGCCGGAAGAGGCCGATTATTTCGATAAGCTTTATTTAACCCTCTATGGACTCCTCCAAACGAATACCATGATGATTGCGAGCTTGCCTGCGCTTTCCGCTGAAAAGCGAGCGCTTACTCAAAAGCTATTGCGTGATTTACGGGCAGAGGCAAGAACCATTGAATATAGTTTTGACCAAATGCTTCCTCATTCTTTTATAGCACGGCACGTCTTCAGCAAGAGCTTGCGCTTGGGGAAAGCTTTGATGCTTCGACCCGACACGCAAAGGCGTCCCAAAGGCGCGTTGTCAAGCTTTGAATTTAATGCGCTGCTGGAAGCTCTTTTGGCTCCTCCAGAAGAGCCCAATATTCAGCAGTTTGCTTTTGGACTCTTGCGCTTACGGGAACTCTTAAAACAACTTTCCCTGCACCAGGAAGGAATGCATCTTAATCTGAAGCAAGGGGTGTTTATATAATTCTATTGCGACAGGCGTATCCGTGACCCAGAAGCCAATTTCAACCACGGTACAATGCAATGACTACCATCCCTATTTTTGATACAGGTGCTTAAATTTCATTTTGCCGACTCCACTTATACCCCAATTTGCATTCAAAAAAACTTTGTAGTAACATACCTACATATCTTGTGGTGAGAATTTTCCTATGACCATTACCACTTTATCAAGCCGAGACTTCAATCACGACGTAAGTAAAGCAAAAAAAGCAGCTTTATCCGGTCCTGTTTTTATTACGGATCGAGGTCGCCCTGGTTATGTATTAATTAATTTTCAAGACTATAAAGTCCTCACACACCAATTGGAAAACATTGCAGAACTCCTTGCTATGCCTGCTGACACTGCAGAAATTGAGCTCTCCATTCCTAAACGAACTGATCTGCCAAAAGCAGAGGACTTCTT
>JBMDXV010000039.1:0-6366 GCA_048594525.1 Gammaproteobacteria bacterium
CGTTTACTGATGGGGGCAACAAATATGCCGTATATCTGTCTATCATTACAAACCTTGCCATGCCTTGCTTCCAGTCCCGTTAATTCAGCCAGTATTTTAACATTGATCGGATTTACAGCATAGCGCGACAGACTCCTAGAATATCTGTGTAACGATATGGCGTGGGCAGGGAAGACATAGCTTCCCTCAGAGAGAGGATCTTAGCTCCCTTAATAAGGGAGCTGTCACGCAGTGACTGAGGGATCAGGCCATTTTTCTGTAAGGGCACTGCCTAATCCCCCCAGGGACTAGCGCCGCTTTCCCCCTTAGATTGGTCTCACCTGATCAATGGGTCCCTGCCTCCGCAGGGACGACAAGCCTTTTGGTAATGTTCATACACTTGTGTGTAACGATATGGCGTAGGCTGGGATCCAGCCTGCCGACCACAACTTATCTCACCTGTTGGCTGGATTCCTGCCTTCGCAGGAATGACGAAAAATAGGAAAAAGCAGATTAAAGCCTAAGCTATTGCGTAAGGTGCGTTATTAAAAAAAAACCCCTCAACGCGAGGGGAATTTAAATACCACAGAGACGTATATTATAACATTCCGTAGAATGCTAATTTTTTACGGAACGTTCCACGATTAATACCGAGCATGGTGGCAGCTTGGCTTTGGTTGTTGTTCGTAAACTTCATGGTAGCTTGGAGCAAAGGTAGTTCTACTTCAGTCAATACGAGGTTGTATACGTGCTCAGGTCTTTCGCCTTTTAAGCCATCAAAGTACTCCGTCAAGGCTTGTCCCACGACATCTTTTAATACAGGTTTTTTGGTTTTGTTGCTTGGCTTAACATAATGCATTGTTGCCGGCATAATTTTTCTCCCTATCTGTTTAATTTATAATATATGATTGCGTTAATCTGCATTGTTACAGCCAAAGTGAACGTGCTCACTTTATGCTGCCCTGTAACTGTACAACGAGATCGATTTAAACGCAAGGGGTGTACAAGAAAAAGAATACAGGGTAAATTAGCCTACCTTTTTAAGTGATCAAGCTATGGAAAGTCTTTATATTGGAGTCGACGGCGGGGGAACCAAAACAAGTGCGCTCATCGAAAATGAGAAAGGGGAGATTATTGGCGAAGGCCAGGCCGGGCCCGGGAATATTAAAACTTCAGCGCTCGGGAGTTTTCAATCTGTGCAAGCCGCGATTCAAAAAGCCTGCCAAGCGGCGGGGCTTCACAATCCCCATGATTATCACTTGCATGTCGGGCTCGGTATGGCGGGAATTGAAGTCTCTGAAGCCAAAGCGGCTTTTTTGCAAATCCCTCATCCTTTTCACACAATGGTTTTAAATTCGGATGCCTATGTTGCCTGCCTTGGTGTGCATGACGGACAGGATGGCGCGGTGATTATTCTCGGCACGGGCGTCATCGGCTTTCAAATTGAGGGAGACAAAACCAGCCGCACGGGAGGCTATGGTTTTCCGCATTCAGATGAAGGCGGCGGCGCCTGGATCGGGCTTGAACTTTTACGGGCAACCTTTCAAGCAGTTGATGGACGTGGCGAGTGGACACCTCTATTAGAAAAAACCTTTGCACACTTTCACCACGATATCGCGAAAATGACGAGCTTTGCCAATGCCTCTGCGGCAAAACCCGGAAGCTTTGCTGAATTCGCGCCGATGGTGATGCAGGCCTTGTCTGAAAATGATTTTTTTGCGACGGACTTAATCCACCGCGCAGCAGAAGAGATTAATAGAATTTGGGATGCCCTTGCTGAAAAGTCAATTTCCCCGCTCCCCTGCTGTCTCTTAGGCGGCGTTGCGCCTTTTGTGCAACCCTATTTATCGCATCGCTTAAAGTCTCGGATTGTTCCCCGAAAAATGTCTGCTCCCTTCGGCGCCATCTTGATGCTCAAAAAACACATGGGCTTACTATGACGAGCTTAATGAGACAGGAAACCCTTGAAATATCAGACGTAATTTCCAGGCAGCTTGAAATGAATGATCCGCTCCTCGACCTTGTCACCGAAGCCTTTCACCGCGAAAAGCCCGGCTTTATTTTGACCATCGCGCGAGGGAGCTCTGACCATGCGGCGACCTTTGTCAAATATTTATGCGAAATGGAACTTGGTCTCGTTGTCAGTTCTGCCGCCCCTTCGGTTTATACGGTGTATCACGCTCCTGTTGATTTAAGCAAGGCCTGGGCCATTGCCCTCTCACAATCGGGGGAGAGCCCGGACATTTGTGAAGTGATGCGTTATGCAAAAAGTAAGGGGGCTTTGACCCTGGCCTTGGTGAATGAAACCGAGTCTCCTCTTGCACATCTCTCAGAATATACCTTACCCTTGCACGCTCACAAGGAAAAAGCAGTGGCTGCTACAAAAAGCTTTATGGCCATGCTGGTGGCGTCCCTCCACCTTGTCGCCAAACTGAAAGGGGATACCGCTCTGCTCAAAGCGCTACAAGATTTACCACAACAATTGAAACAAATGGAAGCGCCAGATTTTTCAGATTTTTTGCCCAATTATCAGGACGCCCATAATGCACTGGTGGTGGGCCGGGGCTTTCATTTTTCCATTGCCCAGGAAATTGCGCTGAAGTTTAAAGAAGTCACCCAGATTCATGCGGAAGGATTCAGTGGCGCAGAAGTGCTGCACGGCCCCTTCAGCTTATTTCATGCAGCTTTTCCGGTTTTGATCTTACTCCAGACCGATGCAAGCTTGGGTTCAATGCATGCCCTCATCCATAAAATTAAAACTACGCCTGTCAAACCTCTCTTAATTGGAGACGCCACAGCACTGGCGGGTTACCAGGACCTTCCCCATTTGCTTTTACCTGAAACGCATCCCCTCCTCACGCCTGTCTTGACGGTCTTTGTTCTGTATCAATTCGTTGAAGCGCTTGCCAAAAGCCAAGGCCTCAATCCGGACGCTCCTCCCCTGATTCAAAAAGTAACGCGGACCTTATGAAAATCAAAGCAGCCCAGATTTTTTGTGACGGCGCTTTTCAGCGTAATCAAACGATTTCAATCGAAGCGGGACGCATTAGGAGCATCGAACCCGCAACCTCAAACGATTCCTCCGATTTTGACTTTGGGGAAGACATGTATGTGATCCCCGGCATGATTGATTTACACATTCACGGCGCGAGAGGGTCTGATGTGATGGATGGAACGAATAGTGCGCTTCAAACGATCAGCGAGACGCTAGCAGAAGAAGGCGTGACAGGATTTCTCCCGACCACCATGACTGAGCCTTTAACCAAAATTGAATCAGCCTTGCACAATATCAAAGCCTTTAAAGAACACGATGCTAGGAGAGGCGCCGAAGTGTTAGGCATCCATTTAGAAGGCCCCTTCTTAAGCCCAAAATTTATGGGCGCGCAATGCGGCGATTTCCTTTTAAAACCGGACACATCTTTACTCTCACGCTGGCAACGAGATTCAGGCCATCTCATCAAGCTCCTGACGCTCGCGCCTGAACTTCCCGGTGCGCTTGAACTCATCAGAACCGCACAAGGCCTCAACATCACCGTGTCGATTGGTCACACTGCTGCAAGCTTCACTGAAACAGAACACGCTGCAGATCACGGCGCGTCTTACGCAACCCATCTCTTTAATGCCATGACGGGCGTGCATCATCGCACGCCCGGTGCAGCGGCGGCTATTTTATATGACGATCGCATCACCGCTGAACTCATTGCGGACGGGCAACATGTTGTGCCTGCGATGCTAAAGCTGGCTGTGAAATGCAAAGGTCTCGATAAACTCGTTTTAGTCACCGACGCCATGCGCGCCAAGTGCCTGAAAAATGGCGAATATGATTTAGGCGGTCAACAGGTGGTGGTCAATCAGGGTGCCGCGCGCTTGAAAAAAAATGGCGTACTCGCGGGAAGCACGCTTCAATTAAACGGCGCCTTACGAAATTTTGTTGATTTTACAGGCTTATCTTTAGCCGAATCCATTCCCCTCGTCACCGAAACACCCGCTCGCATTCTTAAAATGGAACAGGACATCGGCACGCTCGCCGCTTCCAAAAAAGCCAATTTAGTGGTATTAAGTGCACAGCTTGACGTACTGCACACTTTTCGTGAAGGATACTTAATTTATAAAAGGAGCTAAAACATGCAAAAATTAATGCTTTATTTTATTATTGCCTTTTCTGCAATCAGCGGTATTTTATATGGCTACGATGTCGGCGTTTTAAGTGGAGCGCTCTTATTCATGCAAGGTCAAATCAATCTCACCGATCAACAAATGTCTTTAATCGGCTCGGCCGTTCTGGGGGGAGGCGCTTTTGTGACCTTGATCACAGGGGTATTGTCGGACTGGTTCGGTCGCAAAAAAATGATGATCACGTCGGCCCTTCTTTTTCTTGTAGGCATTTACTTTATCAGCCATGCTGAAACCTACCATCAGGTCCTCATTGCCCGCTTAATTCAAGGGATTGGCATCGGGATTATCACCATCAATGTCCCTTTATATATTGCAGAAGTCACCCCGAGTCACTTTCGCGGACGCAGTGTGAGCATGTTTCAACTCATGTTAACGATCGGGATTGTCGTCGCGGGATTCATTGATCTCTACTTCACAAGGCATGGCGGGAACTGGCACGCGATGTTTTTAACAGGCCTTGTTCCCGGAGTGATCATGCTCATCGGCTCTTTTTTTATTCCGGAATCTCCCCGCTGGCTTTCTATGAAAGGGCGTCCCCTCGAAGCCCTCAAAGTCTTACAAAAAACGCGCAGTGAGGAGGAGGCTGAAAAAGAACTCTCCGAAATGCAGGAAGCGCGGAATGCCGTCCACCCTCACCTTAATGAAACAACAACTGTTTGGCAAAAGCGCTATATGAAACCCCTCCTCTTTGTATGCATTATTGCCATCCTGCAGCAGCTCACTGCCATTAATTCAGTGATGCAGTTCGGTGCTGTTTTGCTCAAACATACCGGGCTCCACTCTAATCTTTTAGCGATGATGGGCACCACTGGCATTATGGCTTTGAATTTTCTAACCACCTTCATTGCCCTGTGTTTAATTGATAAAGTAGGCCGAAAGACCCTTCTCTCATTGGGCACGGGAGGATTAGCCTGCGCTTTATTTTTCTCAGCGATTGTGATGCATTTTACCGATCCCGGTTTAAGCCAAGGCTATCTCCTCATGATCGGTCTCTTTGCCTACATTATTTTTTATGCCATTGGGCCCGGCATCGTGATTTGGCTTGTCTTGTCTGAACTATTGCCTTCAAGAATCCGTTCCAAAGGCATGGCATTTGGTCTTTTTTTAAATAGTTTAACCTCTGCTTTATTCGCAGGCGCATTCATGCCCTTGATCGATCATTTTGGCGCGAGCGGCGTTTTCCTGCTGTGCGGCATCACCACCTCCATTTATTTTTTAATGGCGAGACGCATTCCGGAAACCAATCAAAAAACCCTGGAAGAGATCGAAGAATTCTTTGTCAAATAAACCCTGATGTGCTAGAATGCGCCTCCGCATGCGCCCGTAGCTCAGCTGGATAGAGTATCGGTTTCCGAAACCGGTGGTCGTGAGTTCGAATCTCTCCGGGCGCACCAGGCTTTCAGCATACCCCGTTTACAAAAAAACATTCATTTTGCATATAAGAAACCTATTGAAATTTTGGTAACTAGATAAAATTATAAAAAGTTGCGTTTGATTGTTGGGTCCGCAGTGACCTTCCTTCGGCTTGATTGAAAAATACACTTTGTTGTGCAGGATGTACTAAGGCGAGAGAATCCTGCACACGCTCAAAATGGTTTTGCCCAGTATAATAGATACCGATCACCTCTAAAGATGCAGGATTGAATGTTAGGGGTTGTTCAGCATTTCCAGTATAAAACTTAACTTGCTTATTAAATAAGTAGGCCATAATATTCACTTCATGTGGCTCAATATGGCTGGCATCTTTTTCGATTAAAGCGGCATACTCATTAATTATCTCTTCATTTGTATAAACCTCGCTCCAATTATATACTTTCTTTCCTAAAGCACTGATTTTTTTGTGCAATTCGTTTAGCTCAGGGGGGCCGGAGATTAAAGCTAATAAAAATGAACGTTCTTGATCATTTTTATTTTCATTTAAAAAGAACTCTATCGCTTGATAGCCTTCAAGGGTTTTGTTGCTTGTTTTCATGAACCCTTCTACAATTTGCATAATCAGTGGATAGGATTGAACCTTATCCCAAAAAGTGTCTTTTAATGTCCTTAATGCTTCTAAATTTTGTATTGACTCATGAGCCTCTTGCAAAATTATTTTCAAAATAGCAATCCAAAATAAATTAGTTCCTCTCATTTTCATCCAAAAGTCAAAAGTGGTTAATTATTTTACAAGTTGATTTATTTATATTCATATTTTTCATTTTTTGCCTGAGC
>JBMDXV010000004.1:0-4486 GCA_048594525.1 Gammaproteobacteria bacterium
ACCAATGGCTGCTTTGACCTGCTCCACATCGGGCATGTTGATTATCTCTCCGCTGCAAAACAACTGGGAGACCGCCTCATCATTGCGATTAACACCGACGAATCCGTGCGCACCTTAAAAGGCCCGACCCGCCCCATTAACGGCTTAGAAGATCGGATGAAAATGCTCGCTTCCCTCGAAGTCGTGGACTGGGTTGTTCCCTTTAGTGAGGAGACACCCGCGCGTCTGATTGCCAATATTTTACCGGATGTGCTTGTGAAAGGCGCAGATTATCAAATTCATGAAATCGCAGGCAGTGAGACCGTCTTAAAAAATGGAGGCCAAGTGAAAACCATTCCGCTCACACCGGGTCGCTCAACGAGTGCCACCATTGCAAAAGTAAAAGGAGAAAAGTTGTGATTATCGTAACAGGAGGCGCAGGATTCATCGGCAGCAATCTTGTCAAAGGATTAAACGATCGAGGACGAAACGACATCATTGTCGTTGATGATTTAACCGATGGGAGAAAATTTATAAACCTCGTCGATTGCGATTATGTCGAATATCTCGATAAACAAGATTTTATGGAGAGCCTCGTCTCCGGCGATTTTGATCGCGAAAGCATCGACATCGTTTTTCATGACGGCGCCTGCTCAGACACCATGGAATGGGATGGCCGCTTTATGATGAAGAATAACTTCGAATACAGTAAGTTCCTGTTTCAATTTTGCCAGTCTCGTGAAGTTCCCTTGATCTACGCCTCAAGTGCCGCCGTGTATGGAGGCGGAACTGTCTTTAAAGAAGAACGTGAATTCGAAGCCCCGCTGAATGTCTATGGTTACTCCAAATTCCAGTTTGATCAATATGTACGATTTTTTGAAGAGAAACTCACAAGCCAAGTGGTGGGACTTCGCTATTTTAATGTGTATGGCCCACGGGAATCCCACAAAGGAAAAATGGCGAGTGTGGCTTATCATCATTATCATCAAATGCGTGAGAACGGTGTCGTCAAACTGTTTGGAAGCCACGATGGCTATGGCCCGGGTGAACAGTCGCGTGACTTTATTTACGTCGGGGACATTGTTGCGATTAATCTCTTTTTTATGGATCACCCTGAAATCAGCGGGATTTTTAATGCTGGTACAGGCCGGAGCCAGCCCTTTAATGATATTGCCAATACCGTGATTGGACACTTTGGAAAAGGCCAGATTGAATACATTCCTTTCCCGGACTCGCTCAAAGGCGCATACCAATCTTTTACGGAAGCCGATATCAGCCGCCTGCGTCAAGTCGGATTCAGCCAACCCTTTAAAACGGTTCAAGAAGGCACAAGCCTTTATCTCGAGTGGCTCAGTCGGCATGAGCACGCATAGTGTACCGCCTCTGTACGCTTCTCTTTAGCCTCCTGTTTCCTTTTGCATTTTTAAGATTGTGGCGGAAGGGTCGTGCTAACCCGGCCTATCGCGAACATTGGCAGGAGCGCCTCGGCCATTACCCTTTTCACGTCGATTCCTCCATTTGGATTCATGCGGTTTCGCTCGGTGAAATGGTTGCAGCCGGGCCCTTAATCGAGGCCCTCCTCACCCTCAATCCCAGCCAAAAACTTGTGTTGTCCTGCATGACCCCGACTGGTCGAACGGAAGCCCAAAAATGGTCAGTAAAATTTCCGAACCGTGTGTTTGCAAGCTATGTGCCTTATGACTTACCTTTCGCGATTCAAAGGGCCTTGCGCCACATTCACCCAAAGCTTCTGATCGTCATGGAAACAGAGCTTTGGCCGAACCTCTTCCGGGTTTCAAAAATCCCTGTCTTCATCGTCAATGCGCGGATTTCAGACCGTGCCTTACCACGCTATCAAAAAATTCGTCCTTTGATGAAATATATCTTTAGAAATGTCAATTGCGTCTTGGCCCAGAGCGAGCTCGATGCCGAGCGCTTCAGCCGTCTTGGTGCCAAAAAAGTCATCACGATGGGCAATCTCAAATATGATCTCTCCCCGCCCACACTCGCAATTGATGCAGCCGCCGCACTCCACTCCACCTGGGATAAACGCCTGATCTTAACGGCAGCGAGTACGCATGAAGGCGAAGAGCGCGCTTTTATTGAGGCCTATCAACAGTTGAAACCTGAATTCCCCGCGCTCCTGCTCGTTTTAATTCCCCGTCACCCGGAGCGATTCAATCAAGTGGAAGCACTCTGCCGGGAGATGAATCAGCGCTGCCTCAAACGGAGCGAAAATCGACCCGTTACGACTGAAGACATTTTCCTCGTCGATGCCATGGGGGAAGTCAAAACCTTCTACGCCCTCTCCGACCTCGTTTTTGTAGGAGGGAGCCTCGTTCCGATCGGGGGACACAATATTCTCGAAGCCGCGATTTTGGAAAAACCAATCATCGTCGGGCCCTATATGCAAAACGCCCGCGCCATTGTTCAAGATTTTTTAGCCGCCCGCGCCCTCATCCAAATTGACCATCCTCTACAGCTCACTGAAGCCTTACAAAATCTATTAAGCCAACCGGAACTCCGCCAGAGCCTGGCGAGTCATGCATTGGAAATGATCTCCAAGAACCGCGGGGCTCTTGACCGCTTACTGAATCTGATTGCACCTTACTATTGAAGCTCAAAGAACGGGAGACCCCACAGCAGAATCAGAAGGATCCCCCTGCTTTTTGTCTAAAAATAGCAAGGCTTCTTCTCTGCGAGGGGCGCCTTCGACGGGAGAATCTGCTGCACGATACAGAGATTCAGTTCTTTCAAGCTTCTGTTTTAATTCAGCCAACTCTTTCTCAAGTTTTTCTTGTTTATGCAATATCGCAGCCTGATGCAAAGCATATTCCCGACTCGCTTTGGGTAAGAGCGCTGTGTATTCAAAATCAAGTTGCGCAAAAGGACCTAAAGTATGCGGCGTATTAAGACCCTGCGGGGATGAAGAGATATGATGGATAATGCCAGGATAGGTGTGGAGGAGATCGCGAAGCCCCTTCGAATCAAGTCTATAAATCTCTTTTATCAAAATGATAATTTGAGCAACCTGAACCGTATATTCTTTTTTAAATGCTTTATTGCAGAGTGCATGAAAATGCTGAAACAGACTGACTAGTTCTTTAATATACGATTTAAAATAATCAGGATGGTCATCCTTCGTTAAAATCAGAAGGGATTGAAGAATATATCCGACCCGGACATAGTCCCCGATTTCTTTATCGGCAAGTAGGAGGCTTCGCTCCTGATCATCATACATTTCAAAGAAATCAATGAAGAACTCGCGCTCAATAGCGCCTGCTGAGTGACAGATTGCTGCAATGATCTCGGTGTCGTTAACGGGTATTTTTTCATTTTTACTGATAATGACTCTCGCCAGTAAAATATATTGCTGGGCATCTAATATGCTTTTAATCAGCCTGGAGTCTAATGGGATGTCATACCCATTCCGCTCTGCTATTTTATTGAATAAATCCCATTGGTTTTTATAAGCCAAGCGCCCTGAGAGGCTCACCCCTTTTCTATCACTGGCTTCATGTTCAAATTGAGCACTGAGATCAATCTCCATATTAGGCTGGCTGTTCAGTAGGGTGTTAAGTAAGCTCAATTCCCCTTCAAAAGCCAAGTGGAGTAAACGGCTCATCCCGCTATTAAGATTGTTTTCGTACTCAATTTTGAGATTAAGATCAAGGCTTTTTATAATTTGAGGATGCTGCCCAAGTATGCCTTTAAACAAACGCATGTTTTTCATCGCCATGAGATAACTAAAATCGATTCCTGTGAAATATCCTTCCAATCGATGCGTGAAATAGTCTAAGGTCGCTGGCGTCAATGCTTGGAGTTTCTGCTCATTGGCAAGGCTATTGCCTAAAAGAAAATAATGAAAAGGGAAAAGCCCTAAGTCATCCCTTGTATCATGAGGCTGAGGCAAAAAGTTGGGATCGGTTAAAGCTTCCATATGCCTTGCGGTCACCCCTGCCCTTAAAGCTTCGTATCTTTTCCTTTCTTTAAGCCAGTTAAAAATCGCTTCTCTTTTATCTTCCGCTTCGCAGTCAAATGCATGAAAAATCAGGTGACATGAAAAGGACGACCCCCTTTTATCTGCAAGCGAAGCACCCCACTCCTCTACAAAAAGTTGGAGGGCAGACAGGTTTCCTAATTGTGCCGCAAAGTCGATATACCGAAGGTGAAAAACCGGATGGCGCTCTTCCACATTAAAATCAAAGGGGAAATCTTCTTCTGTTAAAGTAAAGCTTCCAATGCGAGTGACAATCCCTTGAACCATTCCAAATCCAAACAACCATAAAAATATATATTTAAACTTTACTACATAAAAATCGTTAAATCAAGGTTTTTTTATGTAATTTTTTAAGTTTTAAACCTAAAAGAGCCTCTTGCAAAATTATTTTCAAAATAGCAATCCAAAATAAATTAGTTCCTCTCATTTTCATCCAAAAGTCAAAAGTGGTTAATTATTTTACAAGTTGATTTATTTATATTCATATTTTTCATTTTTTGCCTGAGC
>JBMDXV010000040.1:0-1529 GCA_048594525.1 Gammaproteobacteria bacterium
TTTCTGCTTTGGTACATTCCAGCCTTTGCTTGCAGGGTATTTGTAGGGCATTTTTTCCATTATTGAGCTAATTTTGCAACAGGCTAAAATAGCATATGTACGAAATTATTACAACTGAGTATTTTGCGACTTATGCAACAACGCCCACCTTTTTTGTTTATTGCCTAAGCGTGCTTATTTGCAATCAAAATAACGCCGCCTGCTTCTCCATTTAAAATACTTGTGTTCGCTTCTTCTACAAAATGCATTTTGAAATTTTGCCTATCACATTTATTGATCAAGCTTTCTAAATAAGTTTAATAATGGTTTTAACTATTTTATTAGGAGTTTGATCAGCATTGACGACGAGATTTGCAATACTTTGGTATAGAGGCGCTCGCTCTTCCCGCAAGCGCATTAATACCGCTTCTTTATCCTCTACCCTCAAAATAGGGCGAGTGGTGTCTCCCTCTGTTCTTTTAAGCTGGCAAGGGATTGATACATTGAGATAAATGACTGTTGCGTGAAGTGAAAGGAGTTCGCGATTTTCAGGTCTTTTAATAATCCCTCCCCCCGTTGAGAGAATATATTTTTCTTGTGGCAAAAAGTGTTGTAAGGCGCGCGTTTCCCAATTACGAAAAGCGGGTTCTCCTTGTTTTGAAAAAATATTAGTCACCGTCATGCCTACTTCCTCTTCAAGCCAGGCATCTGTATCAAAGAAGGGAAGCTGCAAGGCTGCAGATAAGCGTTTTCCAATTGTAGTTTTACCCGAGGCCATCGGGCCAATTAATGCAATTTTCATTTTGTTGCGCTAGATGTGGGTGAATAGGCAGCCTTAAGTGCTGCAATGACAGGGGCGGTTGCTGGAGTTTTGCCAGTCCAAATTTGAAATGCTTCTGCAGCTTGCTCCACAAGCATTCCGATGCCATCGTGAACTGCCGCCGCCCCCTTGCTACGCCCCCACAACATAGTGGAGGTAGGGCGACCTGGACTATATTTTAAATCATATACTAAAGCACCTGCAGCCAAATTGAGCGTATCTGAAATAGGCAGCATTTCTGTTTTGAGCGAAGTGCCATCAATAACCACATCAAAAGTTTGGTCTGTCAGGTCGGGATAGGAACATGCAATGATGCTACCCACTTTGCTAAAAGCCTCACGAAGCACAATCCCTTTATCGAGAGTGCGGTTTGCAATAGTGAGGCTGGCGGGAGATTCTGCCAATAATGGCCCAATAATGCCACGTACCGCACCGCCTGCCCCACACATTAAAATACGTTTGCCTGCTAAGGCTATGCCGATATTTTGTGTCACATCGCGAATAAAACCGACTCCATCGGTGTTGTCTGCAAGAATGCGGTTTTCTTTAAATGAGAAAGTATTTGCAGCCCCTGCTTGCTCGGCGCTTGAAGACCGCTCATCAGCCATTCTGAAAGCGTCTTCTTTATAAGGAACCGTGATGTTACATCCCTTAAATCCTTGAGTGCGAAGTCTTGCAATAGTCTCGATAAAACTGCCGTCCCCCACGTCCTGAATGGTATATTCAATTG
>JBMDXV010000041.1:0-5031 GCA_048594525.1 Gammaproteobacteria bacterium
GATGCAAAACCTCAATTTTACATCTTTCTTTATCTGTTAATTTCACAACTACTTCTCCTCTTAATTTAGAGGTAACAATTAACAATTATAACAACGACGTTACATTATTAATAGTTGCGTTAAGTAGTTGGATGCACCATCAAGATGTTTTTTCAAATAGATAAAGATACTTCAGCCACACATCCAAAGCGCGCATCATTGAAACAATAAGGCCAGGCAGTCCATCTAAAAACCCCAGTTTCAACACATAACTTTTAAAAAAAGCGAGAGGTGGCCGCAGTAAGAGTTTAAACACAGAGGCCCTCTCTCCTCCGGCACGTTTTTTCTGAGCGCCTAGGCGAGCATAGTGAATAGAGCGCGTGAGATGATCAGTGAAATCTCGATAAGAATAATGCAGCATGATCCCGGGAAGGGTCGCAATTTCTCCTGAGACGATAAGCTTTTCATGAACAAATTCCCCCTCCCAGAAGGGATGCGCAGCGCTTTTAACCAAACGCAATTTTTCATCTGCAAAAGCGTGTTTTAAGCACCTGTTCATGTAAACTGTACGGCGCTTTAAAACATATCCTGCTATCTGTTGAGACGAATCCAATACGTGCTTGATATTTCTTTTCAATTCAGGCGTCAAAACTTCATCTGCATCTAAGCTTAAAATCCACTCCCCACGACAATGCGAAAACGCGCTATTTTTCTGTGCTGTAAATCCTTTCCAATCCTCCAGAATGACGCGTGCACCAAATGACTCAGCGATCTTGCGAGTATTGTCCGTAGAATGCGAATCAACAAGCACAATTTCATCGGCAAGCCCTCTCGCTGCCTCAAGCGTCCGGGCGAGATTAAGAGACTCGTTAAACGTAATAAGTGCAAGAGATAGTTTCATAATGGCAACTTAATGAATTGCTTATTAAGACTATCGTTTTGATGCGCATGTATCATGATTCTTTTCTTAAGCTGGTTAGAGGGGAAGCCGGAGGCTTTTTTATTTAGATTATAGCATAGCTCAGGAATGAAACAAAAATCCCATTTACAGGTGAATGTGATACAATCCGAAAATAGTTTGACTTGATGATTTTAACACACTTGAACATAAAGGAACTTCTTGCGCAAGCCTGCTTGGCTCTCCGCAACAGCCCAAGCCCGGAAGCGGACGCCGAATATCTTTTAAGCTATATTCTGAAACAAAGCCGCAGCTTTTTGCGGATTTATGCAGATAAAACAGTGTCTATGGAAGATGAGTCTCAATTGAATAACCTATTAAGTGCACGGAAATGCGGAAAGCCGATTGCCTATTTAACACATAGGCAAGGTTTTTGGAAGTATGATTTTGCAGTCAACGAAGCGACCTTGATTCCTCGGCCTGAGACTGAGGTCTTGATTGAGATCGCCTTATCCCTTCTTGATCCACATCGCCAGGCCCGTATTTTAGATTTAGGGACGGGAAGCGGTGTCATCGGTATTACGCTTGCGCTTGTGTCTAGCCAATGGGAGGTGACGGCGACAGATATCAGTTCCAAAACCTTGGAAGTTGCCTCTGAAAATGCAAAGCAACTTGGTGCCAAAAACATCACCTTCATCGAGAGTGATTGGTTTGCAGCAGTTCCCCCAGGGTCTTACGACTTAATCGTATCAAATCCTCCCTACCTTGCGGAGAGTGATCCCATTGAAGGAGACCTCTCATTTGAACCTGTCTCTGCTTTAAAAAGCGGCCCCACCGGCCTCTATGCCTTGCAAACTTTGATTGAAAATGCTCAGGCCTTCATGAGACCCAGCTCTGCCCTTCTCCTGGAACATGGGTATAATCAAGAAGATGCGGTGCATCGCTTAATGAAGCAAAACAATTTCCACACGATTCAAACGTTTAAAGATTTAGGGGGTTGGCCTCGTGCAAGCTTAGGATTCGCTCCCCCCTGAGCATCATAGGCTTCAAGCACAAGTCCTTCATTTCCCAATACAAAAAGTCGAAAAAATCGCGCCCAGGAGATCATCTGCTCTGAACGCGCCTGTGATTTCTGAAAGCGCCAACTGCGCAATACGACATTCTTCTGCGAGCAATTCTAAGCGCTCTGCCTTGCAATAATAATCTAGGCCTGTCTGCAAAGCATGCTCCGCTCGTGCGAGCGCATCGAGATGGCGTCGCCTTGCTATAAATTGTCCCTCTGATTGAATCTGAATTCCGAGCTTTTCTATCAACATCTCTTCTAAAAGACTTAAGCCTGCCCCTGTTTTGACTGAGAGTGTCAGCGTGTCATTTTGAAGCCTAATCGGGACTTCTCCGAGCAAATCAATCTTATTCAGGAGCGTGATCACCGTGCGCCCTTGCAAGGCTTTAGCGTAATCCTGCAAAATATCCTGCACGTCCTGCTCCCGTCTTGCGTCCACAACCAATAATACAATATCAGCCTCATTGAGCGCCTTTTGAGTTCGACGTACACCCTCTTGCTCGATGAGGTCTTCCGTTTCACGCAAGCCTGCCGTATCGACAAGATGAATCGGCACACCCTGTAAATCAATCTTTTCACGGATGAGATCGCGCGTTGTTCCAGGAATCTCACTCACAATTGCAGTGTCCCTTTGGGTGAGGCGATTCATTAAACTTGATTTTCCGGCATTGGGTTTTCCGATTAAAGCAATATGGATGCCTTCTTGCAATAGTACGCCTCGCTTGGCGCTGGATAACAAGGTGTGAAAGGCTGCCATGATATCCCGCAAAGCTTCGATCACTTTTGCTTCTTGAACAAATTCTACATCTTCCTCAGGAAAATCAAGGGTAGCCTCTATGAACACCCGGAGGTGAATCAGCTGTTTGACGAGGACGTCGATATGACGCGAAAATTCTCCCTGCAAAGCGCGCAGTGCCGCCTGAGCGGAACCGAGCGTTTGTGCGGCAATCAGATCACTAATGGCCTCTGCCTGAATGAGATCAATCTTATCGTTTAAAAAAGCACGTTCTGTAAATTCACCCGGCCTCGCCAGGCGCGCGCCATAACGCAAAGCTGTTTCAATCAAACGGTCCATGATCACAGGGCCACCGTGACATTGAAGTTCTACAACATCCTCTCCCGTAAATGAGTGAGGACCTTTGAAAAACAAAGCAATCCCTTCATCAATCAAGCATTGAGCACCATCTCTGAACGAAACCAGTGTAGCATAACGGGCTTTTAACGCGCTTCCCGTTATTTTTGTAGCCATCTCATAAGACCGAGGACCAGACAGACGAATAATCCCAACGCCCCCTCGCCCTTTCGGCGTTGCCTCCGCAACGATCGTATCCATGTATACCCATCCAAAAAGAGGTCACTTTTGAGGAAAACCAGAAATTCTGGCGGAGAGGGAGGGATTCGAACCCTCGATGGAGCTTTTGACCCCATACTCCCTTAGCAGGGGAGCGCCTTCGACCACTCGGCCACCTCTCCGAAACGGACGGCTATTTTTGAGTAATCCTCGCAAAAAGTCAAGGAAAATTTTGATCCCTTGCGGAGATGCTTTAGAATAGGGCCCACCATTCGGTAGAATATTTAAAGCGACTTTATGAACATTCTTGGGATTGAAACCTCTTGTGACGAAACTGCGGTTGCAATTTATAATTCAAATCAAGGCTTATTAGCGCATACCTTGTATAGCCAGATCAAACTTCATGCCGAGTATGGTGGGGTCGTACCGGAATTAGCATCAAGGGATCATATTCAAAAACTCTTGCCACTTACCAGGCAGTGTTTAGACACAGCGCAAATCTCAGCCTCTGAAATTCATGCCATTGCGTATACATATGCGCCGGGACTTGTAGGTGCCCTGATGGTCGGCGCGGCTTTTGCAAAGAGTCTGGCTTATGCTTGGAATATTCCGAGTATTCCTGTGCATCACATGGAGGGTCACCTGCTTGCGCCTTTTTTAGAAGCGGTGACGCCTGAATTCCCTTTTGTGGCCTTATTGGTTTCAGGAGGACATACCCAGCTTTATGATGTGACGGGGATTGGACAGTATCGTCTCCTCGGTGAAACTATGGATGATGCCGCAGGGGAAGCATTTGATAAAACGGCTAAACTTCTGGGCTTACCCTATCCGGGCGGTCAATATCTCGCCGAACTTGCAACGCAAGGGATCCCCCGCTTCACACTCCCCTTGCCGCTTGCGAAAAAAGACACCTTAGATTTCAGTTTTAGTGGCTTAAAAACAGCAACCCGTCTGCTGATTGAAAAAACACAAGACCCAGCATGCAAGCCAGATATTGCTGCGAGTTTTGAAGCGGTCATGATAGAGTCCTTGACGCAAAAGTCACTTCGGGCGCTTGAGATGACCGGGCGCCAGAGACTCGTCGTTGCAGGTGGCGTGAGCGCCAATTTACATCTGCGCCAGCGATTAGAAAGAGAAGAAAAAAAACATAATCTACGGGTTTATTATCCACGTCTCGAATTTTGTACTGATAACGGCGCAATGATTGCACTCGCCGGCTGGTTGAAATATCAACATGACCATAGCTATGATTTAGGCATTGAAGTTCGGGCGAGGGCCGTCTTTGCTCATGCCCCTGAGTCCCGTACCTCCTGAAAAGAGTACATTGATTTCGTCCTGATCAAATGCGTGGGCTTGGCTACAGAATTCACACACAATTTCCACAAAACCAAACTCTTCCAAAATCGAAAGCGCTTCAGTGAGCCCAAGCCCAAGGACAATTCCCTCCATACGTGTGCGTGAGCAGTTGCAGCCAAACTCAATCGCTTTTTCACTAAAAAGCGTGATATCGTCCTCAACGTATAAGCGATGGAGTAAAACCTCAGGGTCAATATCTAAGAGCTCATTATCCTGAAGGCTTGCTGCAAGCACCGTACAATGTTCAAAATCTTGATAAGCCATCCCCTTTTTTAAGCCCGGCAAAATTTGCAGCATGAGGCCAGCTAGGAGTCTGTCGCGCTATGCTGTAAATCCGATCAATGTTAAAATACTGGCTGAATTAACGGGACTGGAAGCAAGGCATGGCAAGGTTTGTAATGATAGACAGATATACGGCATATTTGTTGCCCCCATCAGTAAACG
>JBMDXV010000042.1:0-2360 GCA_048594525.1 Gammaproteobacteria bacterium
ATGAAAAATATGAATATAAATAAATCAACTTGTAAAATAATTAACCACTTTTGACTTTTGGATGAAAATGAGAGGAACTAATTTATTTTGGATTGCTATTTTGAAAATAATTTTGCAAGAGGCTCGGTTACACTAATATTATTAATTTGTAAAATATAATTAAGGCAAGACTAAAATTTCAAGGCAGATTAATCAATTTTTTTATGGAACGACTTCAGCCAGATCTCCCTCTGTTTCAAGCCAGGCTTTGCGATCTGCCGCACGCCCTTTGGCAAGCAGCATATCCATGGTTTTATCCGCTTCATTGGCTTCATCCAAGGTGAGACAAATGAGGCGGCGCGTATCGCGCGCCATCGTGGTTTCTCGCAATTGGAGGGGATTCATTTCACCCAGTCCTTTAAATCGGAGCACGGTGGGTTTTGGCTTTTTCTCACTCGCAAGCTTGGCAATGAGCGTATCCCGCTCGTGTTCATCAAGCGCATAATGCACTTCCTTGCCGCTGTCGATGCGGTATAAAGGGGGCATGGCCACAAAAATATGACCTTGTGCGACAAGGGGTCTAAAGTGCTTCAGGAAGAGGGCGCAAAGCAGGGTTGCGATATGTGCGCCATCGGAGTCCGCGTCAGCGAGAATGCAAATTTTACCATAGCGTAAGCCCGTTAATTCATTAGAGTCCGGATCAACGCCGATGGCAATCGCAATATCATGCACTTCCTGAGAGGCTAAAATCTGATTAGAATCTACTTCCCAGGTATTTAGGATTTTACCGCGGAGGGGCATGATGGCTTGAAATTCCTTATCCCGTGCTTGTTTAGCTGATCCTCCTGCTGAATCCCCTTCGACTAAAAAAAGTTCGGTATAATCCGGATTTTGACAGCTGCAATCGGCAAGTTTACCGGGAAGTGCCGGGCCACTTAAGATTTTTTTGCGAGTGATTTTCTTATCGGCTTTGAGGCGTGCTTGTGCCCGGTCAATTGCAAAACCCGCTAAAAGTTCGCCCGTATCAACGTGTTGGTTGAGCCATAAGCTTAGCATATCGTGCACTGCATTAGTGACAAAAAGCGCGCAATCTCGTGAGGAAAGACGTTCTTTTGTTTGACCCGAAAATTGAGGGTCACGTAGTTTTACAGAGAGTAAAAAAGCACAGTCATTAAATACATCCTCCGCACTCAATTTAACGCCGCGCGGTAAAAGATTCCGAAGCTCGCAAAATTGGCGCATCGCTTCTAAAATGCCGCTTCGTAAACCGTTGACATGTGTTCCACCTTGGGCTGTTGGAATCAGATTCACATAACTTTCTTGGGGAAGCGCTTCTCCGTTTCGTTCAGTGACCCAAGTTACTGCCCAGTCTACATGCTCTCCTTGGTTTTCAAAATGGCCTACAATCGGCTCAAGTGGGAGCTTTTCTGCTTGCTGAAGAGACTGGCTGAGATAGTCGGATAAGCCATCCGTAAAATACCATTCTTCTTCTGTCTTATTGATGTGATCGATGAGGCGTATCGTCAATCCCGGCAATAAGACCGCCTTGGCACGCAAAATTTGTTTTAAACTAGACACGGCAATTTTGGGAGAATCAAAGTATTGCGGATCTGGCCAAAATTGAACAGTAGTTCCCGTGTCTTTTTTAGCACATGTTCCCGTTAGGCTGAGTTCATCCGTTTTATCACCATGCTTAAAACGCATTGAATAGGTTTTGCCTTCGCGCTTGATTTGCACATCCACCTGCGTCGATAAGGCATTGACAACAGAAACGCCCACCCCGTGAAGCCCGCCCGAGACTGCATAAGCGTCATGGTTAAATTTCCCACCCGCATGGAGTCGCGTCATAATAAGCTCAACGCCGGATACTCCTTCTTCAGGATGGATGTCAACAGGCATACCACGGCCATCATCTTCGACTCGTACGGATAAGTCGGTATGGAGCGTCACTGTAATTTTTTTAGCATATCCGCCGAGCGCCTCATCCACGCTATTGTCAATGACTTCTTGGGCAAGGTGGTTGGGGCGAGTTGTATCTGTGTACATGCCAGGGCGGCGTTTGACAGGGTCAAGGCCGGTAAGCACTTCAATGGAAGAGGCATTGTATTGAGACATGATGAAATCAGCTTAAAAAAGTGTGAGGAATCTTAACGTATGATACTTTCTTAAGCAAGACTGAGTTTAAGCCCTTTGCAGTGGAATCTGCGTTCTAACTTAGCTGGGCTAAAATTATCTTAATTATGGGTGTGAATAAAAGTGCGGTCAGGTCGCAAAGCATGCAGATGTAGCATATAGAGGAGAATTGGTCTATAAGCAAGCTACTCAACTAACATGAAGGCAGGATGAATACAGAAGATTTAACAAAGCGATTGTCAAACCAC
>JBMDXV010000043.1:0-3062 GCA_048594525.1 Gammaproteobacteria bacterium
CTATCCAGACAAAAGACAGAAGGGATGATTGCTTGTGGGGTGTTAAATAAAATGACCAGGATAGGTATGCCCAAAAGTTATCGTGTAGCTTAAATTATGAACCAATGTTTCTGCTCAGAGGGTTATGCAACAACGCCACCCTGCCGTCACTTCCGCAAACTTTTTAGCATTCTTTAACTGATTCCATACTGTGTAAGTTACTATTTGTACTTTTATTTGTCAAAAATGAATAAAATGTTTCAGCAAGGTTAGAAAGTTTTGCCTCGACACACTTAACTAGTCCCTCTCCTGGTTTAATGGAAGATGCAAGCAATACGAAAGTTCCCGCGACTATTAATGCAGTACCTATTCCAGCTGGTGCTAAAAGCGCACCCCCGACAATCATCGAGATACCTAAAAGCATTCCTCCCGCACTGAGACCATTTTTTATCTGATTATTTTGTTTGGCGGAATGATCTGCTTTAATTTGAAGAGAGTTTAGTGCTTCTTCCCGAGATTGAGTTAATTTTTTTTGAGCCTCGAGTTCTAATTTAATTTTTTCTATTTCTTTTTCATGTTTTTCTTTTAAGCTCGTCGTTTCTTGTGCGTGCCCCGCAATAATTTTTTCTTTTTCAGCAATTGTATTTCCCTGACTTAATATTCGATTTGATTGGTCGTTAAGTAAAGCTCTTTGTGTCTCAACTTGCACGCGAATCGCATCAAGTTCTTGATTTCCTTGAGCTAGTTTTTTATTCTCTTCTTTATGATTATCAACCTCTTTTTGTAAGTGATCAAATCTATCCTGCTGGTTTGTAGCTTGAGCTTTCATTTCCTCTAATTTTCTAATTAAATCTTGTTCTTTTTTTTCATAGGGGGCTAATTTTGTCTGAGCGATATCAAGCTTTTGTTTCTTATCTTCATGTAAAGCCTTCAAGGTTTTGTATTCCCCTTCCTGCTTCTGTATATCAGACTCCATTAAAGTAACGTGAACTTTTAATGCCTCTATCTCTTCTTTTTGCCTGGACAGGTCAGCATTTTTTTGCTGAAGCTGGTCATCATACATAGCTTGAGTAAGCACTTCTGACGACCAAACAACACGCTTGGCTAATTTTGTTTTCTTTTTTTTGTTTTCCAAAGGAATTTTATCATCAACCAACTCTCGTTTAATTCCTTCAACTACCTTTGTTGACTCTGGAGAGTTCGGTAGCACATCTTTAATTTGCTTTTTTTTAAGTTCTTCAATTTCTTGTCCTGCAAGGGAAAGCTGTGCTTGAGTTGCTTGAAGTTGCTCTTTAAGTTTTTCAATTTGTTTCTCTTTCTCTCTTGAAAACATTCTTAATGACCAAAATAAACTAAAATCGTCCTTTATAATATTACATATAAATTATTAAGTCAATCTAAAATTACCCTATCGAAATGATCACCTCCGGTTTAGCTCAACTTACTTGGCACAAGTCAGGAAAAACTTAAGCCGGAAGCGAAAGCTTATACTGATTGAGAACTTTAATCCGGAATGGCGAGACTCATACGAAGAGATTTAATCATAGCCTGGCTCCTGACGATCGCCTGCGGCGATATCAGGACGACGGGGCGTGGGAAGTGAGCACAGGGACCCCTTATTGTAAGGCTTTCAGAGCTTATGTGTAACGATATGGTCCCCGCCTACGCGGGAAGAGACCCTTTGATCGCGGGGATGACCACCTCTCCCTTTTTATTAATATAGCCGTGGAGATCATTTTTCAGGAAGACCGCCAAGCCTTCTGAAAACTCTCCGCTATACTCAACGCCTTCTTGGGGCGGAATCAATTCACGACCTTCTAAATCCACATAACTCCACTTTCCGGCCTGCTCCACCTGAAAACAGTCTTCAGTCCCCGCGGAAATAAAATCATACAGGGGTGGGATGAGTACTTTGCCGGATCGATCTCGAATGCCCATTTTGTCATCCGGGCCATGAAATTGAAAATACTTTTGTTTGGCTTCTTCTCGCATCTGTTCTCCCATAAAGGTCTCTAATTGCTTTGCCAAAAGCGCTCAGTTCGGTCTCATGATAGACTCACAAGCTTGAAGGACTTTTGCTGTGGCATCCGGTCTTCCCAAAGCTTTCATTTTTTCGGCCATGTTTTTTAATTTATCTTCCTCTTTTAAAAGCGTATTCAATAGGGTAGCGACATTTTCCGTTGTAAACTCTGATTGCGGGAGTAAGATTGCGCCACCAGAATGGGCTGGTTCTTCTGCATTTTTGGTTTGATGATCATCCACGGCGTGAGGGAGTGGCACAAAAATAGCGGGTTTACCGATCAGGGATAATTCTGCCACGGTCAGCGCGCCTGCGCGGCAAATGACGAGGTCTGCCCAGGCATAAGCTGCGGCCATATCCTCAATAAACGCAGTCACTTTGGCTTGAACCCCGCAGGATTGAAAGCGGGCTTTTGTTTCTTCAAATAATTTCACACCAGTTTGTTGCCACACTTGGGGTCGTTTGGATTCGGGAATACTTTTGAGTGCCTCCGGCATCACCTCATTAAAAATGAGAGCGCCCAAACTTCCGCCAACCACTAAAATCTGCAAGGGTTGATGCGGCGCATAGACTTGATCACGTAAGGGATATAAATCTTGTCGCACAGGGTTGCCCGTTAAGACCTTGGTTTCTAGGCCCGGAAACGCAGCCGGAAAACCGACCAACACCGTTTTGGCGAAGCGGGCCAGCGTGCGATTGGTCATCCCCGCGTGCGCATTTTGTTCATGGATGATCAGGGGAATCCCCGTATATTTCGCCGCAAGTCCGCCCGGGCCAGAAACAAAGCCTCCAAACCCTAACACGAGCTCAATCTGATGACGTTTGAGGATCGCTCGCGCCTGCAAAATCGCACGCAATAAGCGCACTGGCAAAAGGAGATAACGCAGCATCCCCTTCCCTCTCAGGTTTTGGATCGAAATGAGATCAAGCGGAATCCCATGCTTGGGCACGATGTCCGCTTCCATGCCTCCGCGCGCGCCAATCCAACTCACGGTATACCCTTCTTTTTGCAAAGCATGCGCGACAGCTAGCGCCGGAAAAATATGCCCCCCCCTCCCCCCCC
>JBMDXV010000044.1:0-6745 GCA_048594525.1 Gammaproteobacteria bacterium
ATTGAAACTGCCAGGAGCATGGTGGACTGTCGATCATGCTGCCAACATAATCGCTTTGCGCACTTGTCGTGCAAATCATAACTGGGAGGCTTATTGGCTAAAGCAGGCTGCTTGACCTGACCGCACTTTTATTCACACCCGCTTCAACATCAAACATTTAATCCTCTCCTTTTTATTGGATAACATAATTTTAATTAAGAACAATAAATTAATTAAAAATTTTAGTCAAGCCTTCTCTAGCCCTGGAAGATTTAAATTTCCCCTTGTCATTCTGAAGCGCTGTCAATAAAATAGCTCACTTTGTTAATCTCATAGGACAAGCATGAAAAAAATAGCCGTGGTAATGGACGCCTTTGAACGCTTGATTCCGCATTGGGATAGCACCCTGCTCATCATTGAAGCAGCACTTCGCCAAGGCATTGCGGTTTATTATTTCGAAGCGAAAGATTTGTTTCTCGACAAAAATGCAGCCTTTGCTCATGCAACGCCAGTGCAGTTTTGTGATGTCTCTTTAAAAAAAGACTGGTACCGGCACGGCGCACCTGGCGTAATGCCCCTCACAAACTTTGATGCAATTATAGTACGCAAAGACCCGCCCTTTGATGTGGAATATTTCTTTTTAACCTATCTCCTGGATCTTGCGGTTCGGGACGGCGTGCGCGTGGTGAACTCCCCTTCCGCGCTTCGCAATTTTAATGAAAAAATGTTGATCTTCCGTTTTCCGGAATGCATCGCGCCCACGCTGGTTTCGGCGAATAAAACGGATTTAAAACAATTTTGGCAAGAACAAGGAGAGATTGTCTTAAAACCCCTTGATGCGCTTGGAGGGCGAGGCGTTTTTCATGTCAAAGTGGGTGACACCAATTTTAGCAGTATCGTCGAAATGCTGACGCAGTATGGGACACGTCAGATTATGGCGCAGCGCTATTTGCCGGAAGTGCGGCAAGGCGATAAGCGGATTATGATGTTATATGGAGAACCCATACTCACTGCCGTTGCAAGGATTCCACGCGAAGGCGAAGCACGAGCCAATATTGTTTCAGGCGCACATTTTAAAACGCAGCCGTTGACAGAGCGGGATCTCTGGATCACGAATGCGCTCTCCGATTTTTTAAAACGAGAAGATATCGTACTGGCAGGGATTGACGTCATTGGAGATTATTTAACCGAAATCAACATAACGAGTCCAGGCTGCCTCCGTGAACTTTCTGATAAAACAGGAATTAACTTAGGCGAGCAGTTTTTAAATGGCTTATTTCAATGAAGCATAAACCTTCCAAACTAGCCCAGTTTTTTCATCTCATCCTGCTGTATTGGCGCTCAAAAGATAAAAGTGTGAAAGCCTCGATCTTTTATTTTCTTTTAAGTGTGGCGCTTGTGGTATTTGTCGTGGTCACCAACGTGCTTTTGAATACGCTCTCCGGCAGGCTTTTTAATTCGATTCAAGACTATTACCTCCGAGGGATTCTCCACGCCATCCTCTCGATGTTGGTTTTATTTGTACTCTTTGCCATTTTTTCAGCGTATCAGGGCTATTTCTTTGCGCTCATGCGCATTCGCTGGCGGAACTGGCTCACGCATTATTTTATCAGCCGTTGGTTGAATTCGCGGGCGTATTACCAAATTGAAACCTTTGGAAGTGCTGTGGATAATGCAGATCAAAGGATCAGCGATGACATTGCACAAATCATAAACATCTCTTCAGATTTACTGCTCGGCCTTTTAAATGCGGTCTTATCAATGGTATCTTTCGCTGTGATTTTATGGAGTCTCTCTACTCCCCTCCTCATTCCACTTGGCCACAATCATCATTTTACACTACACGGCGATATGCTCTGGTTTGCTTTGCTCTATAGCATTGTTACGACCGTTATCACCTTTAAAATCGGCCGACCGCTGATTAACCTGTCTTTTATGCAACAGCGTTTTGAAGCTTTCTTTCGTTTTAACCTTATGCGTATCCGCGAACACTCCGAGCAAATTGCGCTGTACCAAGCAGAAACCTTTGAAAAAGAACACTTACAAACCCGCTTTAATGATGTGATTGTTAACTTTATTTCCATCGCTCGGCGAGAGCGACTGCTGGCGCTTTTTACAGGCCTTATCGGTTATCTTGCTAATTTTGTGCCGACCTTGCTTGCCCTTCCCGGCTATTTTGCGCGCAAATACCAGATGGGAGGAATTTCGCAAATCACGCAGGCCTTTAGTGTGGTCAGTAATGCCCTCAACTTTTTTATTTCAAATTACACGTCCATCGCGAGCATTGCGGCAACGAGTGCGCGGCTACAACTGTTAATGGATCAATCCGAGCCTGACGGACAACATTTTGAAGACAAGCCCTATGCCAAGCTTCAGCTTGAATACATCAAAGCCCCTGAAATCATGTTAAAGCATCTCACGGCTTATAAACCTGATGGCAGCCTATTATTTTCAGACTTGAATGAAACCTTCAAACAAGGAGAGCACACTCTGATTATGGGTCCGTCCGGAGTCGGCAAAAGTACGCTCCTCCGCATTATCTGCGGCATCTGGCCTTTTGCAGAAGGCTGCTTACAAAAACCCCAAAGCACGATCTGGTTTATCCCGCAAAAACCGTATCTGCCGGAAGGTTCGATTATTGAACTCATGAGTTTTCCAGACCCCGGTTTATGTGTTCCCGCTAAAATTGAAGCGGCGCTCGGAGCCGTGGGGCTTGCGGCATTGCTTCACAATCCTGCGCCTGTCAATTGGTCACACGCCCTGTCGCTCGGCGAGCAACAACGCCTGGCTTTTGCGCGAGTGTTGCTCCATCGGCCGGATTGGCTCTTGGTCGATGAAGCAACCTCTCACCTTGATGAAGCGAACGAAGCCTTAGTTTATCGCCTCATCCATCAGGAACTCCCGCACACTACAATCATCAGCGTCGGACATCGCTCCACTTTAAAAGCCTTACATCGCAAGACGATTGTGCTTGCGGGAGCGCAAGTTTAAAATCGCAAAAAAACTCACGCACGCCGCCGCGATCACCAAAAAAGCCGGGGCATAGACGCCGCCCTTTAAAATCAGAAGGTCTGCGACCAACGGAACCGTTCCGCCAAATAAGGCATTCCCGAGATTATAAGCAAAGCCAATGCCGCTATAGCGAACTGCTTCCGGGCAGTTCTCGACAAAAGCGCTGAGGTTACTTCCCTGATCCATCGAACTAATGACAACCGCAATCAACAGTGCGAGAAACACCCCCAAAAAGGACGAGAGCTGGATCAAAGCAAAGCAGGGAAAAGCAAAAATCACCATACACAAACAGGCCAGGAGCAACATGTTTTTGCGCCCGAAGCGATCCCCCAGCATCCCACCCACGGGAATGAGAAACAGCATAATCAAAAGCATCACACTATCTAGCCCCAACGCCACTTTAGAAGCTGCCGTAGTGTAGCGACTTAAATACACGGGCATATACCCAAAAAACAACAGATAAAAAGTAGAACTCATACAGGTGAGGCCTAAAATAGTGAACAAGCTCTTTGGAGCAAGCCGGATGGCAGCCCGGAGGGGCTCTCTTTTTAAAACTTGATGTTCTTTTAGACCAAGGTAAACCGGGGTTTCCGTTAATTTTAATCGAAAATATAAAATCACAAACCCCACGCCTCCCATGCCAATAAAAGGAAGGCGCCAGCCCCAAGCTGCTAAAGCCTCAGTTGGAATGAGTGTTTTCAAGCCGATAATACAGAGACTGGCTAAAAGAAAGCCGAGCGTCGCCCCACTTCCGGCAAAACTCGTTATCACACCGCGGCGCTCCGGAGGCGATATTTCGGCAAGATAAATCATAATGCCGCAATACTCTCCTCCGGCAGAGATACCCTGCGTGATTCTGAATACAGTAAACAGGATGGCGGCAGCTATTCCAATTGAATGATACGTCGGCAACACCCCCACTGCTAAAATCGAAAAACTGATCATGAGGATAGACAAGCGAAGCGCCGTCGCACGGCCTCGCGTATCCCCAATATACCCAAACAAAATCCCGCCGAGAGGCCTAAAAATATAGCCCGCAGCAAAAGCCCCAAAAGCGGCGAGGCTTGCAGTCATTGCATTGGCAACTGGAAAAAACTTTACTCCCAGCAGGGGTGCAAGGAACATAAACAACCCGAAGTCAAACCATTCTAAAATATTACCAATGCTGGTGGTTGTCAGGTCTTTTAAATTGAGGAAGCGCATTTGCAGCAGATGCTTTGAAAAATGTGGCTCCCCGAACTGGACTCGAACCAGTGACCCAATGATTAACAGTCATTTGCTCTACCGACTGAGCTATCGGGGAAAAGAGTGCGCATTCTACGGAGAATCAGGGTTTGTGTCAATAGGGTAAGAAAAAAATTATGGACATAAAAAAGCCAGCATAGCGCTGGCTTTTAAACTAAATGATTATACGTTTATTCTACCGTCTCTTTTTTTTCAGAAGCTTTTTTAGTTTTTGCTTTTACTGGATTTTTTTCTGATAAGACTTCTTCATTCACAATGTTTTCTACTGATTTTTCTGCTTTAACTTGATCAAGCGCAGGAGATTTTTTAGCTTTCGTCTGCGGGATCGTTGCACTTGCCCCTTCCACCCCTTCACGCTCTAATACTTCGACGTAACACATCGGTGCAGCATCTCCTTGACGAAAGCCGCATTTTAAAATACGTAGATAACCGCCATGGCGTGCTTTAAAGCGGGGACCCAAGACTTCAAATAATTTTTTCACTGCTGCGTCATTCCCTAAGCGTGCAAAAGCAAGCCTGCGATTCGCAACCGAATCCGTTTTAGCCAAAGTGATGAGCGGCTCTGCAATAGAGCGAAGATCTTTCCCTTTAGGTAAAGTAGTTTTAATAAGTTCATGCTCAATTAAAGCGATCGACAAACTCTTGAACAACGCTTTTCTGGCACTAGTATCCCGATGAAATTTTCTACCTTTAATTTGATGACGCATGATCTTATACCCTATCCCTATTCTTCTGTAGCTAACTCATTATGAGTTGGCCAATTTTCAATTTGCATACCGAGAGCAAGCCCGTGTTTATCGAGAATACTCTTAATTTCGTTTAAAGACTTTTTACCAAGGTTCGGTGTCTTTAATAACTCATTTTCACTTCGCTGAACAAGGTCACCAATAAAGAAAATATCTTCCGCCTTTAAACAGTTCGCTGAACGTACTGTCAGTTCAAGATCATCGACGGGCTGGAGCAGCAAAGGGTCAATGCCTGCTGTAACACTCACCGCTTTTTGTGCTTTTGGAGGCTGTAAATCAATAAAAAAACTCACTTGATCTTGCAACATATAGGCTGCTTTTTTAATGGCTTCATCAGGTGAAATGGTCCCGTTAGTTTCTACTTCTAAAATTAACTTATCCAAGTCCGTTCTTTGTTCAACACGTGCACTCTCAACAGAGTAGGTGACTTTCCGAATCGGGCTGAAACTTGCATCTAAAGAAATCTCACCAATTTTTTGATTTTCTTTTTTATCAACCGTTGGTGCCGGGACATAACCGCGGCCTTTTGTAACGACCATCGACATTTTTAATTCACCATTCTTTGTCAAATGGGCTAATACATGCTCAGGATTCATGATTTTTAAATCTCCTTTACAGACGATATCAGAAGCCCTGACAACCCCTTCTCCTTTCTTATTTAAACTTAAACGCGCAGTTTGAAGATTTCCTTCAAATTGAATCGCTAAACCTTTGAGGTTCAAGATAATTTCTACCACATCTTCTTTGACACCATCAATAGATGAAAACTCGTGTAAAACATTTTCAATTTTGACCTCAGTCACCGCTGCGCCTGTTAATGAGGACAATAAGATTCGACGCAATGCATTTCCTAAGGTATGACCAAATCCACGCTCAAGCGGCTCCAGGATAACACGATAACGATTAAGCCCTAGCTCTTTTACCTCAACAGTTTGAGGCCTTAACAATTCTTGCATATCTCGCATTCAGCTCTCCAATCCTAGATTATTATTTCGAATACAATTCGACGATGAGTTGCTCATTAATTTCAGCAGAAAGATCCGTACGATCAGGGTGTGCTTTATAAATCCCGCTTAAAGCTTTCAAATCGACTTCTAGCCATGCACTTTCACTGCGCTGTTTAGCCATTTCTAAACCAAACTGAATACGGGCTTGGTTTTTTGCTTTTTCACGTACAGAAACCACATCTCCAAGCTTTAATTTATAAGAGGGCACGTTGACAGTTTTTCCATTCACAGAAATGGCTTTATGCACCACAATTTGACGGGCTTCATTGCGGGTGGATGCAAATCCTAAGCGATACACAACGTTATCCAGACGCGACTCCAATTGCAATAATAAGTTATACCCAGTAGACCCTTTTAAACGCGCGGCTTCCACATAATAACCGTGAAATTGCTTTTCTAATAAACCATACATTCTTTTAACTTTTTGCTTTTCGCGCAATTGCAAGCCATAATCGGATAAACGACCCCGTTTACCACCATGTTGACCAGGTGCAGTATGCATATCACACTTTGCATCAATTGCTTTTACGCCACTTTTCAAGAAAAGATCCGTTCCTTCTCTTCTCGCCAGCTTTAATTTGGGACCAATATATCTTGCCATAGTCAAATATCCTTAAACTTAAACACGCCGTCTTTTAGGAGGACGACAACCATTATGGGGTAAAGGCGTTACATCCGTAATGCTATTAATTTTAATCCCCTTCATATGAAAGGCACGAATTGCAGATTCACGACCGGGCCCGGGACCTTTCACAA
>JBMDXV010000045.1:0-6898 GCA_048594525.1 Gammaproteobacteria bacterium
AGGTCAGCGACGAGGCAATTAAGATAGTTGAAAATGAGTTAAATAATAGACCAAGAAAATGCCTATCGTACAAAAGTCCTGCTCAGATTTTGGTATCTAAAAAAAGGTGACAAAGTTGCGATAACGAGTTGGATGCGCCTATAATTTCTTTACAACGA
Source organism: Gammaproteobacteria bacterium (assembly GCA_048594525.1). GTDB lineage: Bacteria > Pseudomonadota > Gammaproteobacteria > Francisellales > CACEW01 > JAJZUD01. Next base: position 159 of record JBMDXV010000045.1, read on the forward strand.
GTCAGGTCATGTATGACTTAATTTGGTCTATATTTTTTGAAAAATTAAGTTTAGTGATTAAGAATGCCCCGTTTATTTTGGAGACCGTCAAGCATCTCATTAAATTATCCCTCGGGGAAGCACCGGGGTATGTTCCTGTGGTGGGGGAAGATCAATTTCCAAGTAGCGAGCTCACAGATATCTTTTTGAACATCTATCGCATTCGATATTATCATCCTGCATTCATGGAGATTGGTTATTTTAACCGTGAGCCTGTTTATTACTCCATGCAGAAGCATACCTTTTTTTGTAATGTTCCCCAAAAAACAAACGCAAGCCGTACCATTGATGAGCTCGTCACGATTAAAGATTTAATCTTGTCGTTTAAAGAACATGTACTTGAAAATAAGTTTCCTTTTTCACTTGAAAACACCATTCTGTATAAAACATTACAGGAAGTGGAGTTTGACTTTTATCATCCCCAGGGTTCAGCGTCTTTAAGCACAGATATTCAAGGCATGATTGCCGAAGACCCGCGCTTTTCTGCCCAAATTCAAACCATGGATTATGACAAAACTTTGGGGTTCCCGCATTCTTCTTTGTTTTTTAACGGATGTATTCGCATTCGGGCCAGCAAAAAAATCCTAAAGCCTTCGATGAAAGATTTACTCGATCCAAGGCGAATGGGCCATTTTCGGCTGGATGATAAAAACTAAATTTACATTACATAAATAAGCGCTGGATGCCTAAGATAAGGGGAGCGGGGAAAAGACCGAAGCCCAGTAAAACGAAGACATTTAAGCTGACGAGCACCGTTCCGAAAGAAAGTTTTTTGGGGAAGTGGTTCTCACCGCTTCCGCGTTCAAAATAAACCGCTTTGACGAGGCGCAGGGCATAGGCGGCTGAAATCACTGAAAGCACAAGGATGAAAACTGCTAGTGCAATGTGGTTTTGGTGCACCAAAGCCATCATCACGAGAAGCTTTCCGTCAAAGCCGACAAGGGGAGGAATTCCTGCAAACGACAACATAACGAGCAAAAATAAAAAGGCGGTAAAAGGTTTTGTCTTATGCAATCCTTTTAAGTCATCGATATGCAAGAGGTCTTGGTTAAACAGGAGAAGTAAGCCAAAGATTGCAAGGCTTCCAGCCGTATAGGCAACAAGATAAAACAAGGCGCTGATATAACCTTGTGCACTAGCAAGCCCTAAGGCAATAAACAAAATACCCATGTTGGCTATGGTGGAATATCCAAGAAAGCGCCGAATATTTTTTTGCAAAAGCGCCCCGGTACTGCCGAGGACCAAAGACAAAGCCCCCATCCAGAAAAAGGCATGACTGAGGGGCACGGGCATCCCAATGAAGCTTAAAATAAAAAGTCTGAAAAATAAGGCAAAGGCGGCCAGTTTTGTCACCGTGGCAATAAAGGCGGTGACCGATAAGGGAGCACCTTCATAAACATCCGGAACCCACATGTGGAAAGGAAAAATCCCAAATTTAAAGGAAATGGCCACGAAAATAAAAATGGCAGCGAGCCAGAATACAGGGGTGCTTAAAAGCCCCGTGTTATAAAGCGTTCCCGCAATTTGAGGTAACCACAGGCTGCCTGTTATGCCATAAATCAAAGAGAAACCATAGAGTAAAAATCCGGAGGCTAAGGCGCCTGTGATGAAATATTTAATCGCCGCCTCACCGGCTTTCGGACAATCCCGCTTGAGAGCCACGAGCGCATAAACGGGAAGAGATAAAAGTTCAAGCCCGAGATACATCGAAATCAAACTGGCACTCGAAGCGAGTACCATTGCCCCTAAGAGCCCGAGCAAGATTAAGAAGAGATATTCACTCCTGAGCGCCTGAAATTCATTCCGCGCCTCAGCATAAGCGAGCAGAAGAAAAGTATAGGCCACAGCACAGCCTTTGACAAAAAGCCCAAAGCGGTCGAACACATAATGGCCTTGAAATGCAAATTGTACAGGGAGCTTGTGTTCACAGAGGATACAAACAAAAACCAAGAGTAATAAAATCTCGGCGAGGATGACGCTCAAGCATTTTTTGCCTTTTAAAAAGAGGTCGATCAAAATAATCGCGACGAGCCCTGAGAGCAATAAGCACTCAGGAAAAGCGGGGTGAAGTTGCAAAAATGGATTCATATCAAGCGCCTTGTGTGACTAAACTAACTAAATGCGTACTTGCGGCATAAGACAAATGTAAAACAGGATGCGGGTCAAAGCCGAAATAAAGGACAGGGGCCGTGAGCAAAATCATGATGATCCATTCGATACAGGACAAGCGGCCACCCGCTATAATGCTGCCTTCGCGCACTTCGCCAAAAATGACGCGTTTAACAAGCCATAGCATATAAGCCGGGCTCACGACGAGGGTACAGGCGGCCAAAGCGGCGAACCAGAAATTAGCGTGCAGGGCCGCGAGAATCACAAAAAATTCGCCGATAAAACCAGCTGTGCCGGGGAGACCTACATTCGCCATCGAAAAAACCACAAAAAAGAACGCGAGAACAGGCATGGTTTTTGCGAGTCCCTGATAATCTTGAATTTGGCTTGAGCCAAATCGCTCGCCTAACATCATGACCAGAAGGAATAATCCACCTGACGCAAAGGCATGCGTCAGCATTTGAAAGAGGGCGCCTTGCAGACTTAACACCGCGGCGGTATTGCTGCTCATCAGGGTGGCTCCATTCTCAGACACAATCAGCATCACCATGAAAATCCCAAGCGTCACAATCCCCATATGGGACACAGAGGAATAGGCGACGAGACGCTTCATGTCTTTCTGCGCGACTGCGGCAAGACCGACATAGACAATCGCAATCAAAGCGAGGATCACCAGCAATAAAACGAGGCTATGATGCGCGCCTGCGGTCATCGGCAGGGAAAAGCGCAGGAATCCGTAGACGCCTGTTTTCAGCATCAGCGTAGACAGAGCAATGGTGCCACCTACCGGGGCTTCAGCATGTAGATCGGCAAACCAGGTGTGGAGCGGCCACATCGGCATTTTTACGGCAAAGGCTGCAAAAAAAGCGAGGAAGAGCCAATCCTCTACATGCATCGTGAGGGGCAGGCTTTGCCAGGCTGTGAAATTAAACGTGCCGCTAATGAGATAGAGGTACACAAGCGCAATCAACAGCATCAGGGAGCCCAGCATATTAAACAGAAAAAACTTAAGCGCGGCAGGGCTCCGGCGCTCTCCACCCCAAATGCCAATACCGAGCAAGATGGGAATCATCGATGCTTCCCAGAACATATAAAACAGGAGGGCATCTTGCGCTGCAAAAAGACCGTTTGAAATGCCTGTTGCAAACAGTAAAACGGCGAGGTACTGGGAGAGATTCTCTTCTTTATGCTTCAGCACCGAGAGCACCATGATAAGATTCGTAAAAGCGGTCAGTAAAATAAACAGGACGGAAATCCCATCCACGCCTAAAGCATAGTAGGCATTTAGAGGGCCAATCCAGGGATGAAGCTCCGTGAACTGGGGGATAGAAAGCGACGCATTAAAATGAACATACAGCGGCACACATAAAGCGATGATCCCAAGCGAAAAGAGGATTCCCAAGCCTTTGATGACACCAGGCGCCCGAACCACGCGGCCCACACCTAAAAGAATCACCCCGAAGAGCATGGGCAGCCAAATGAGTAAACTTAACAAATGTGTGAGCATCACGCCTCTCTTTAAATATTAAACCAAACCCAGCCGAGTAACACAAACAAACCGAGCACCATCGCAAAGGCATAATGATAGATGCGGCCTGTTTGCAGTTTACGAAGCGCCTTGCCGATGCCGACAGCACTTCGAGCCGACCCTTCGACCAAGCCGCGATCGATGAACAGAATATCTCCCATTCTATAGCACACTTTGCCCAAGAGATTCACCAAACCGATGAAAATCGTATCGTAGGCGCAATCGATAAAATATTTTTTAATGAGAAGATGATATAGCCCAGAAAACCGTTTTGTGATGATTTCAGGAAGCGCGGGATAACGGACATACAGGAGGTAACTCAACACCACCCCCAGGACGCCGAGGAGACAAGGCCAGCCTAAGAGATTATGCATTAAAAACTCACCGGAGTTCTGATATAAACCTGCGAGCATCGCCATGCTGGAATGCTGCGGTAAAATCAAAATGCTGGTATTAAAAAACCCGGTGATATCATCATGAAAAAAGACAAAGCCACTGATAATTGAAGGGATGGCCAATAAAATCAAGGGCAGGATAATCGTCCAGTGAGATTCGTGCACATGGTCAAATTGAGCAGGCGTCATGCGGGGCTTGCCGTGAAAGACGAGGAAAAACATCCTGAAGGTATAAAGTGCCGTCACCAGTGTTGCCGCGACGAGGAGCCAGAGCGCAAACGTATGTCCGGGAATGGTGGCCTCGGACACGGCATCGATAATCATGTCTTTTGAAAAGAAGCCCGCAAAAGGGGGAAGGCCTGAGAGGGCAATCGCGCCGATCAACATACAAACATAAGTAATCGGCATTTTACGCGCGAGCCCGCCCATTTTACGCATATCCTGCTCGTGATGCAGAGCGACAATGACAGAGCCCGCTGAAAGAAAGAGAAGCGCCTTAAAGCTCGCATGCGTCATGAGGTGAAACAAGCCTGCAGGATACGCCGAGGCCCCTTGTGCCGCCATCATGTAGCCAAGTTGGGAGAGTGTTGAATAGGCAATCACGCGTTTAATATCGTTTTGCACAATCCCGAGTAAGCCCATAAAAAAGCAGGTGAGCGCTCCGATGATCATGACGGTGCTCAAAGCAATATCAGAATATTCAAACATCGGCGAGAGCCGCGCCACCATAAACACGCCCGCCGTCACCATGGTTGCCGCGTGGATCAGGGCAGAAATAGGGGTCGGGCCTTCCATCGATCCCTCAAGCCAAATGTGGAGAGGAATTTGCGCGGATTTTCCAATGGCCCCGATAAACAACAAAATACAAGCGAGCGTCACCCCATTAAAGCTATGGCCTGAAATGCTTAATGTGGCCGTCGTCAGGGTGGGGACGAGGCTGAATGTGGTTTGATAATCAAGCGTTCCGAAAAAACTCAAAACCACAGCAATGCCGAGAAGAAAACCCAAATCCCCGACGCGGTTGGCGATAAACGCCTTGAGACTCGCAAAGTTGGCGCTTTCACGTTGAAACCAAAAGCCGATGAGGAGATATGAAAAAAGACCCACGCCTTCCCAACCAAAGAACAGCAGGAGAAAATTATTCGCCATGACGAGCGCGAGCATGGCAAAAGTAAAGCCGGAAATATAGCTGAAAAAGCGGGGATATCCCGGGTCACCTTCCATGTACCCGACTGAATAAACATGCACGAGTAAGGAAACAAAGGTCACGATGATCATCATAAAAGCCGTGAGGCGATCGATCATAAACCCAATCGAAAAATGCAGATTGGCAAGGGGGCCGAATTCATAAAAATTGACGATATAGGTCGGCGGATTCTGTTTCAAAAAGTAATAAAACACCATGACAGATGCGGCAAAAGACACCATGAGCAAAGGAATGGTAATGAAATTTGTGCCCATGACTTTTAAAAAACGCCCCAGTAAACCAGCCGCGAGCGACCCCACAAGCGGCGCTAAAAGTGCAAGCAGTAAAATAAAATTGAAATGGGCCATGGTTATCCTTTGAGTTCCTGCAGGGCATCGATCTGAATGGTGTTTTTAGTCCGAAACAAAACGACAATAATCGCGAGGCCAATCGCGGCTTCCGCTGCGGCTACCGTTAAAATAAAAAAGACAAACACTTGTCCAGAAATATCCTGTAAAAAATGAGAAAAGGCCACGAAATTCGTATTCACGCCAAGGAGGATGAGTTCAATGGAGGTGAGGAGGACAATGAGATTTTTGCGATTTAACAATACGCCTACCAGGCCCAAACTAAAAAGCGCTGCGGATAAAGCGAGGTAATAATAAAGGTTCATGGGGCTTTCTCCTCAGGTGGCGCGATGTCCACGAGCTTCAGGCGATCCTTGGCTTTCACGCGAACTTGTGCACTGATCCTCTGTGATTTAGTGTTCGGGTTTCGACCGCGAAACGTGAGTGCGATCGCAGCAATCATCGCTGCAAGCAAAATCACAGCCGCAATTTCAAAGGGATAAAGATCAGCGCTAAATAAATTCAAGCCCACTTGTACCACATTGCTTTCATTCATGTTCCAGTTGGGCGGCGTATTGGGAAGCGTCAAATGCCCAATAAAACTGAGGATCAAACAATACAGCGCCACACCCAAAAGCCCTGCGATGGGCCAATAAACGACTAAGCCAGATTTTTTTTCCGCTTTATCCACATCCAGCATCATCACGACAAACAAGAAGAGCACCATCACCGCGCCGACATACACAACGATCAAAACAAGCGACAAAAATTCAGCCTGAAGGAGCATCCAGGTGCCTGCTGTCGCCACAAAGCACACAATGAGGGAGAGCACGGCCTTAACAGGATTGCGCGCCGTTACCACACTCAAGCCGGATAACACGGCGATTAGTGCAAAGATCGCAAACAAAATGTTGAGTGCCATACAGGCCTTGCTGAAAAAAGATTGAGGGATTTTACTGCAAGACGCCCTGATAGGCAAACTGACTCAATCTCATGGGTGTGAATAAAAGTGCGGTCAGGTCGCAAAGCATGCAGATGTAGCATATACCCAAGTTTGACACTTTAAAAAAATAGAAAAAGATAATCAATGACTTATTTTTCAAAAAACACGATTATGCCCGCACAACTTGAATTTT
>JBMDXV010000046.1:0-4962 GCA_048594525.1 Gammaproteobacteria bacterium
CTTCCGTTTGTTGATTAAAGCTGGCTTCGTTCTGATCTAACAACGCTGCAGCATTAGCCCCTCCTTTTAACATCGCAACCGCTTTGCCCGGGCTAGTTGCATTTCTGAATGCAACCGGAACCCAGCGAATTTGCACTTGTCCATTATCAATCAAAGGCTTCAATTGTTTGTAGAGCAGGTTACAATAAATACAATTTGGATCAATGACGATAATGCCCTTATGCGGTGCCTTGTCGCTACCGGACGTGAAATATGTGGTGCCGAGCGCTGCGGTATAAGCGGGCCCTGCAATTTTGCTGTTGATGTACTCATTGGTATAAAGCTGCGTCATATCTTGCCCTTGCGCATTGACAAGCGAGCCCACAAAAAGATATTGGCCTTTTGAATCAGCATACACGATTCCGCTATTATTCTGGCCCTGATTCGATTGAACCACAAAACCTGTCAACCCCCCTACGGCCGGAAAAGAGCTGATGACGGTCCCTTGCCCGTTCACAACGCTCGTAACTAATTTTGCAGCAGGCGTCGTTAAATCAATGGGCGTGCCGCTACTTGCAGGAACAGCCTTGGTTACGGCGGTACTGGCGCCAGTCGCAGCAAAAGCACTGATACTGACGGTTGCCAATACTGCACAGATAAGTTTTGATACTTTCATGTCTTGATCCTTGAATTAAAAAAGCGGTCAAATGATACGGCGGTTTATAAAAAAGAGCAATCAAAAAAATCACCAGCCAAAAGTTTTGCGCTCAGCTATTTTGCGAATTTGTTTTTGACCTTGCCACACAATGATGCCTGTTTGAATCTGTAGAAGGCTCATCGTGATTTGATAATATCGCGATTCCTGATTTTGATTCATAGCATTGATGCTGGCAATATCGCCATAGAGCATATACTGCGCCCCAATCTGCTGACCAAAAGCTTGTGCTGTCGCAGGATTCACCATCCCAGAGTTATTTTGATATTTAAGCTGTGCTTTGATGGCAGCGACTTTGCTCATATCTAAAAAGCGAAATTGATTACTCTGAATAAGCTCTGTGCTAATCGTATCTGTAATTGCTTGTGTATTAATGAACTCACTCGTATTGTTGACAAGGTCAGCAACATAAATAACAGGCTGCTGTTTTTGCGTCAACTGCACGATTTGTGGAGAACTTAACATGGAGTCCACCATGGCTTGCGCGGTGGTTTGTAAATCCGTCGAGCTAAAATTGATACTGGTGGTATCCACGGCGTTGGGATCGACATAACTGACCGTCGGTGCGCTACTGCATCCAGTTAAAACCAGGAATCCCGCTAAAGAGAGACTGCATTTCTTAATATACTTCATTTTTCACCTTTTATTGACAAACATTCACATTAAACTGTGTGGCTTCGGACGTCGGCGCCACGGCGGAAACCACTCGACTCATATTCGGCAAAAGTTCCAAAGGTTGCCAAGGCGTAGGCTGACCTTGCGTATAGCCATCCGGCCCCAGCCATTCAAACTGATATTTGAGCGATTGATTTTTATCTGTTTTATTGTTGATGGCAACTTTCGCAAACATCAAATCTCCTGCGAGTTTTGACGCGCTCGGTGTCACCTGAAGCTGACCGAAAAGCCCAGAACCCACATCGGTATTTTCATTGCCGTTAGAAGGGACCGTGACACAGTTACTGGCACAGCCTGCGAGGAAAAAAGCACCCACTGCCATGCTAATCAACTTGATGTATTTCATAGCTTTTCCTTAATCGATTAAAATTCAGAAACATGGCTGACGAGTGTATTACCCGCGGCGTTAACCATGACAAGCATTGTTTGCCCTGCTGCAATATTAACAGAAACGGCTTGATCCTGCCTAGCGTTAAACACGAGAGAGTGCTCTCCCTTTGGCACGGAATACACGCCCACCAACACATAATCGGGCAAAAGAAGCCAGCTTCGCAAATCTGCTCGATCCATAAAAGAACTATACGCTGTGGCAAGCGCACCGATCATCAAGGCCGCACCCTGTGATTGATTTGAGGCATTATTGTTCTGCGTGGCCTCATCGGCTCCAGCCACCACTCCTGCTTGAATGAGGACACGTAAAGCCTGCCGCGTGAAAATGAGCGGATATTCTTCTGAAAGTGCTTTTGCAGCAAGCGGTGTGAGACTTAAAATCGGCTGAAGGCTCGCGGCTGCTTGCCCATCCAAGCTCACCGTCCACTCCGTTAAAACTGGCTGAATTTTAGGATAAACGGGAAAAACAAAGGAGCTGGCACTATTCAAGCCCGGGAGCGAAACAGAAAAAGACACCTGAGTGAGCGCAGGAACCATCCCGGTTTCAAACATTACCACCACTTCCCCATTTTTAGGAGAAGGCAAAGTGGGTGCAACTTTGAGATTAAATTGCTTGAGATATTGATTTAAGTCCGATTGATCCCCTTCTTCTCCCAGCAAATTTAAAAGCGCCGTTTGCACAAAGGAATTACCAGGCGCAGTCTCAAGTGATTTTTTCATTGCCACCAGCGCATCATTGCTATCCCCGGAGGCTTGAAAAGCAAAACTCGCCAAGAAATAAGTGAGCGCATTTTGAAAAGAAGATTGGACGCCAGCCGCCGCTTCATATGTACTCTGGAGAACGGCTTCGTTGGATAAATCAGGATTCAGCTTTTTTGATTCCGCTTCATTCATCGCCTCAGCTATTTCTTTTTGATGGAGAGACTGAAGATAATCTTGCAATTCATCAGCTCTACGAAAGGCGATAAGCGCATTTTGCGTATCTCCTACCGCGAGATAATTGAGCGCTTGATATTGATAAAGTAGAATAATTTCATATCCTTTTAAGGTATAAGGCAAAGCATTATCATTAGTCAATAAAGAGCCACTTTCAGCCAGCAATACTGAGCCTTGCACTTTAGGTGCCAAAAGCGCCTGTTCCACAGCGTTGATCACGGGTGTAAAGGTTTCAATACTCTTTTGGTATTGGCCAGCAAGCTGCTCAACACGGCCCAACTCAAGGGCATAGAGTTGCCAATCATGACTTTTTAGATCGGGCATTAGGGTTTTTTCGGCCAGAGGGTAATTCTCTGCTTCTGTTGCCTCTTTCACAGGCTGCATGGCTTCGGGGAAAGGCGTGATGACACTTGAAGTGGAACAGGCACAGAGCCCCAAACTCATGAGCGCTGAAAGATAAGACCAAAGCTTCACTTTAAAAATCCCCTTCTATACTTAAAGCCCTTAATGCACGACGACGAACGCGATAATCTGGCATCACACTGGCAACCACTGCCCAAAACCCCGGGCTGTGATTTTTTTCTTTGATATGTGCAAGTTCATGCACAACAAGGTAGTCTAATAACTCAGGCGCTGCCTTGATCACCTGCCAGTTATATCGGATAACATTCTGTCGATCACAACTGCCCCAGCGACTTTTTTGTTGCTTGACGATAATTGCTTTGGGCTGTACGCCTAACAACGCAGCAAAATAGTGACTCCGCGCTTCCAACACCCGTTGCGCCTGTTGCCGATACCAGCGCTCCACGACTTTTTCGGCTTCTGCCCCTTTCCGCAACCGGATGATGAGCAAATTCTGCCACAGTTCACAACTGTTTTTTGCAGCAGGAATAGTTGAAATATCAAGGGCATATTGCTGGCCGAGATAAAAGATAAACTCGCCTGTGACCCACAATCTTTGAGGCGCAGGAGCTCTACTTTGAAGGCTTGCCCATTTTTCTTGAATCCACTCCGCCCGATTGAAGAGAACCTGCTCAATCTCGCTGTCACGCTTACGATAAGGCACTTTGATCACCACCCCACGCTCTGAAGAGACCATAATCACAATGCTCTTCTTTCGTTTTTTACTTCGATCTATTTGAAGGGGAATATCAGCTAACATAAGTTTTCATGGTACACTCTTTATCTTCAAAATTCCATAAAAAATTTAATTTTGCACATTTCCTTTAATTCAAATACGAAAATGGCTTTACGTGCCGTCGCGGTTGCCCTAATCTGCATTGCAGTGACGCATGAGTTTACGCTGGAGCGCGCTTACTGGACGTATCTCACCGGCTTCATGTTGATTACGCAATCTTTCGGAGACGGGATTTATCGCTCGCTTGTTCGCTTTATTATGACAGTCGTGGGTTGCCTGATCGGTTGGCTGATTTATTTACCCTTTGCACACAATCCGCCTGTACTTTTGTTGATTACTTTCATTTCGCTATTTTTTATGCTCTATTGGCTCACGACGAGTTTAATCGGCCGCAACCTTGCAACCGGTATTTTGCTCGTTTCGGCCTTTGGCATGATGGCAGGAGGCTGGACTTTTGAAATGTTGATGACCCGCATTCAAGATACGCTGATCGGTGCGCTCATTGCGGTATGTGTGAATGGGTTCATCCTGCCTGAGTTTTCGAGAGCGAACGTCAAAAAAATCTTCAATGAACTCCGCACGGCGCTTCTCGCAAATTATAAGGCCCTTGAAAGCCAGACGGGGATAGCTGAACTCCAAGCTCTTCAAATTCAGTTGCAAAGCCTTGAGAAAAACCACTACCAACTCACACAAAATTACCAGCTTGCGCGCTATGAGCTTCTTCTACACCAGAAAAAAAAGGGTGTTTATAAGTCCATGTTGATGCAAACCAATATTGTTTTTTTCTATTTGAACGCCTTAGTCGATATTAAACTCGCGGCACACAACGCTGAAAACCCGATTAAAAAGGAATTGGCACAGAGCGGCGAGCACTATTACACGGCTCGCCTCAATGAAGAATTAACAAAACTTTCAGCGATTTAATCCCAGAGCAGCCGCAGCACGATGGCCCCATCCCGATCCGCGCTGGTAGAGATAGGACTCTTCCCCGGCGCATCCAACTCGTTATCGCAACTTTGTCACCTTTTTTTAGATACCAAAATCTGAGCAGGACTTTTGTACGATAGGCATTTTCTTGGTCTATTATTTAACTCATTTTCAACTATCTTAATTGCCTCGTCGCTGACCT
>JBMDXV010000047.1:0-7368 GCA_048594525.1 Gammaproteobacteria bacterium
AATATTGGGGCAAGCGCAATGCCGAATTTAATTTGCCCGTCACAAGCTCCCTTTCCATTGCCTTGGGAGCAAAAGGAGCCCACACTGAAATTTCACGCATTGACCAAGCACACCACACCGTTTTTTTAAATGGCGTGGCCATCCCTGAGACTGAACCGTTTCATCAGCGACTCAGTACGTTTTTAAACTTGATTAAACCCACGCCTCAAGATTTTTATCACATTGCAACACGCATGAATTTACCGGTCGCAGCGGGCCTTGCCTCCAGTGCCTGCGGTTTTGCAGCCTTAGTGAAGGCCTTCGCCGATCTCTATGCCTGGACGGTACCTGAACCCATTTTATCGATTTTATGCCGATTGGGTTCGGGCAGCGCCTGCCGATCGCTCTGGCAAGGTTTTGTCGAATGGCACCGAGGGGAACGGGACGACGGCCTCGACAGTTTTGCCGAACCCCTGCCTTATACCCTGCCTGATTTGGTAATCGGCTTATGTATTGTAAATTCTGCCGAAAAACCTTTATCCTCGCGTGAGGCCATGAATCGCACGACCCAAACGTCTCTCATATACGAATCCTGGCCGAAACAGGTTGCAGAAGATTTGAGGCTGATGCACTATGCCCTGCAAACCCAGGATGTCACCTTGCTTGGCGAGGTGGCCGAACGCAATGCCTTGGCCATGCATGCCACCATGCTCGCGAGTACCCCCGCTGTGTGTTATTTTCTACCTGAAACGCTTGCACTCATGCAAACTGTCTGGCAGCTTCGTCAAAACGGCGTGAACGTGTATTTTACTGAAGATGCCGGGCCCAACTTAAAACTCTTGGCAAAAAAACAAGATCAGGCCGCTATTTCCGAACGTATTCAAGGCATTGAGTGGGTTTGAAAACGCATTCCATCTTCTAACCTCATCGCAGTCAAAGGCCCACCCCAGACCACGCCTGTATCGAGCGCATGGACCGTCGCTTCGCCAGTTTTACCTTGTAAGGCCGACCAATGACCAAATACGATGTTTTGCTGAGCCATTTTCCGATTTGGGACTTTAAACCAAGGCATGCCGCCTTCCGGACAATCTGAAAGTGCTGTTTTTTTACTGAAGAGAAGATGTCCCCCCGCATCACAAAATCGGACACGGGTGAAGTAATTTGTAATCACCCGCAAGCGCATCCAGCCTGTTAACGGATCACTCCACACATCGGGATCATTGCCATACATATTTTGTAAAAATACTGCGACCTCGCTCCCCTGCAAAACCTGCTCCACTTCCCCTGCGAGGGCAAGCGCTTGATCGCGTGTCCACTGGGGGGCCACGCCTGCATGGACCATCGCGACATCAAAGCTGATGTCATAATGCATGAGCTTTTGCCTACGCAGCCACTCGATCAATACTTCACGGTCGGGGGCACTCTGAATATCCTGAATCGTATCATCAGGATACAATGCTTTTTGCCCATAGTGCACCGCGAGCAAATGTAAATCATGGTTTCCGAGCACTACCCGTGCGTGATCACCGAGACTTTTAATAAATCGCAGCGTCGCAAGAGAAGCTGGCCCTCTGTTCACCAAGTCCCCGACAAACCATAGCCTATCTTGACTCACATCGTATTTAATACGAGACAATAAAGCCTGCAAGGCATCAAAACAGCCTTGCACATCCCCAATCACATAGGTCGCCATTTATTTTCCTTTCGTTTCCTTCGCCCCAGTCATGATATACTGAGGCCATGAATACGGACCTCTATATTATCAATCTTAGCGAGAATATCGCGCATCTTGAACGCTGTCAAAATTTACTTTCCCCTGATGAATGCATGCGCATGATGAAGTTTGCGACGCCTACACTTCGGCATCAATTTGTCTTAACGCGCGGAATACTCAGAATGACGCTCGCACCCTATTTAGCACTAGATGCAGCACACATTCAATTTCAATACAGCAAATTGGGTAAACCCTCTGTGCACAATCACCCCCTCCAGTTTAACCTCACCCATGCAGGCCATTATGCAGTAATCGTCATCACTGAAAAAGACGTCATTGGCGTAGATATTGAACGCTATGGCACAACAGTGCAGCCCATTGAAATTGCGAAACGCTTTTTTACGCCGAACGAATCCTATGCAGTTGAAAATGCCCATGATCCCTCACACTTGTTTTTTCACATCTGGACGCAAAAAGAAGCCTTTTTGAAAGCCATTGGCCAAGGCATTGCCTTTGGCTTGGATCAATTTGAAGTCTCAACCGATTTGGAGCTTACCTGTATTCACAGTATTCAAAACCCAGAATACGCAAAGCGTGTATGGGATAGCCGCTCCTTCACTTTCTTGCCTGACTACAGAATCGCCCTCACAAAAGAAAATAAACTTAACACGATCAATGTCATTCCTTTTTCGAGCGATTCCATTTCTTAAGATGAATATTCCTCTATTCCAGGGCATGAACATATAAGCTCACGATCGCCAAACACATCATCAATGCGATTCACCGCAGGCCAATATTTCTGGATTTTGGTGTGAGGCGAAGGATAACAGCCTATCTCAATTGAATAAACTTTATTCCACTCGCGAATATCTGCCTCCGTATGCGGTGCATTTTTGAGCGGATTTTGAACTTTATCCCATTCGCCAGATTTCACTTTTTGTATTTCCTGAAAGATTGCTTTCATAGCGTGAATAAAGCGGTCAAGCTCGTTTTTGTCTTCGCTTTCAGTCGGCTCAACCATAAGCGTTCCCGGGACAGGGAAAGACATCGTCGGTGCGTGAAAGCCATAGTCAATAAGACGTTTAGCAATATCGACTTCACTGATGCCGGTTTCTGCTTTAAGGGGTCTCAAGTCAAAAATACATTCATGTGCAACAAGGCCTGTTTCCGCTTTGTACAAAACGGGAAAAAACGCATCTAAACTTTTAGCAATATAATTTGCATTCAAGAGCGCAAATACGGTGGCTTCCCGCACACCTTTATTACCGAGGAGCGTGAGATACATCCAGGAAATGGAGAGAATCGACCCGCTTCCAAACGGTGCAGCGGAGACGGCATAAACAGGCTCATCCGGTGTTTTTTCCATTGAAAATAGTCCGCCTGGCAAGAAATTTTTTAAATGAGCCCGCACGCCAATCGGCCCCATGCCCGGCCCGCCCCCACCGTGAGGAATCGAGAAGGTTTTATGTAAATTCATATGCATAACATCTGCGCCGAGCTCGGCGGGTTTGACAAAGCCTACGAGCGCATTGAAGTTCGCGCCATCCATATAGACTTGTCCTCCGTATTCATGCACAATGTCCATCATCTCCTGAATCGCACCTTCAAATACCCCATGGGTTGAAGGATATGTGATCATCAAAGCACAGAGATACTTTGCGTGCGTCTTAGCTTTGAGACGTAAATCTTCGACTGAGACATTCCCCTTGTCATCGCAATCGACGATCACCACTTTCATCCCCATCATCTGAGCCGTAGCGGGATTGGTGCCATGCGCTGAGCGTGGGATTAAACAGACATCGCGATGGCCTTCGCCCTCAGCCGCCTGATACCGTCGAATGGCGAGAAGGCCCGCATATTCTCCCTGCGCACCGGAATTGGGCTGCATTGAAATCGCGTCAAAGCCTGTGAGGATTTTGAGTTTATCAATCAGGCTCTGAATCAGCCATTGGTACCCTTCTGTTTCCTCCACAGGCGCAAAGGGATGGATAGAGGCATTCCAAGGGCAAGAGACCACCAGCATCTCGACCGCAGCATTGAGCTTCATGGTACATGACCCGAGCGGAATCATGCTTTGTGTCAGGGAAAGATCGCGATTCTCAAGCCGCTTCAGATAACGCATCATCTGCGTTTCAGAGTGGTAGGATTTAAAATCAGGGTGGGTTAGGATGGCGTCAGTACGGAACCAATCTTTATATTCCGTGAGATAATCGTCTTCAGAATAGGCTTTTTGCATCTCAGCAAAAGACGCTGTCTGCCCCGTTGCGAGCGCATAGATTTGCTCGACATCTTCCACTTCGGTACATTCCGAAAAATTGATGAGCGTCTGCCCTTTTAAACGACCAAAATTATATTCACGCGATTCAAGTCTTTGAGAAAGCGCCAGCGTATCAAACAAAAATCCTTTCAGATTTAACGCATGCTTGAGCACATTCGCATAGTAGTGCACGCGGTGTGCAATGTTTTTAAGGCCTTCTTGCCCATGATACATCGCATAGAGCGCCGCCATATTCGCTAAGAGCACTTGAGACGTACAAATATTAGAGTTCGCCTTTTCACGCCGGATGTGCTGCTCACGGGTTTGTAAGGCCATCCGTAAAGCCAGCTTTCCTCGCACGTCTTTCGAGACGCCAATGATCCGGCCTGGAACCTGTCTTTTATATTCGTCCTTCGTCGCAAAGAAAGCCGCATGGGGCCCACCGAATCCAAGCGGCACGCCAAAACGCTGAGCAGACCCTACGGCAATATCTGCACCAAGCGCAGCGGGCGATTTCAGCAAAGTCAAAGCGAGTAAGTCCGTTGCACAAATCACAATGGTTTTTTTGGCCTTTAAATCAGCAAAGAGAGACTCGGTTTCAGGGAGTGCGCCAAATGCATTCGGATACTGAAACACTGCTGCAAAATAATCTCCCACGAGCGCGTCCACGGCTTTCCCCACCACGACTGTAAATCCGAAATACTTCGCTCGCGTTTTAATGACTTCAAGGGTTTGGGGCAAAACCCCTTCTTCAATAAACACATGTTGGCGCTCGCAGTTTGTGATGCGCTTGGCCATCGCCATGGCTTCAGCCGCTGCCGTGGCTTCATCGAGCAAGGAGGCATTAGCCAGATTAAAGCCAGTCAAATCCATGACCATCTGCTGAAAATGCAGAAGCACCTCCAGCCGTCCCTGCGAAATTTCTGCCTGATAAGGCGTATAAGCTGTATACCAGCCCGGATTCTGAAACACATTCCGTAATAAAACGGGAGGCGTGACGGTTTCATAATAACCAAGACCGATGCAGTTTTTGCGCCGCTCATTTTGTTTAATGCCCGCAATAAAAGTATCGTAAGCATGCGCCTCATCTAAAGGCTCGGGAAGATTAAAAGGCGTTTTTGCTAAAATCTCACTCGGAATCGCCTCTTCTAAAAAATGGGGCAGGCTTGTAAAGCCGAGCGTCTTCAGCATAGCCTCTGTTTCAGTTTCATTTGGCCCAATGTGACGACTGATAAACCCTTCTCTATTTTGCCAATTTTTCAGCATATCCTTCCCCCTTCAAAAAAGGGCTATATGATAGAGAAAAATCGGGAAGAAAGGCAAGCGGATTTTGCAAAATATTTAGCCTATCAGGGTCTGATACTGATCTGCATCCATCAAGGCCTCAAGCTCTGCAGGCTTTGAAAACGCGACGCGATAGAGCCATGCGGTGCCATAGCAATCCTGGTTGAGTTGCCCTGCATCATTGATCAAGTCATTATTCACGGCAAGCACGGTGCCGGATACGGGAGAATAAATGTCTGAAGCTGCTTTCACGGATTCAACCACGCCAATAGAATCATTTTGAGCCACTTCCTTGCCGACTTTGGGAAGTTCCAAATAGACGACATCCCCGAGGAGATCGACGGCATGCTGGGTCAACCCCACGACACCTTCCTGCCCTTCTACTTTCACCCACTCATGGGTATCGATATATTTTAAACCGCTGGGTACTGACATTGTTTTTTCTCCTTTCAAATAAGTTTTTTTCCGTTTCTGACAAAAGGCAAGGACAACACTCGGACAGGTTGCCACTCGCCGCGAATTTCTACTTCTCCCCTATCGGTTGTGAGCGCGGGTACTCGCGCAATGGCGATCGATTGCTTTAAACTTGGGGAAAAGGTGCCACTTGTCACAACGCCCATTTCACCCTGATGATTCCGAAAAACCTGGTGGCCGCGCAATACCCCTTTTCCCAACAAAAGTAATCCCACCTGTTTTTTATGCGGAGTCTGCAATTTATCGAGGATGGCTTCTTTTCCGATAAAGTCCCGTGAAGCTTCTTTTAAATCCGTGCACCAGGCCATGCCCGATTCTAAAGGATGGGTGTGCTCATCCATATCCTGGCCATATAAATTCATCCCGGCTTCTAAACGTAGTGTATCGCGCGCAGCTAAACCGCAGGGTGCTACACCGACTGCGAGCAAGGCATTCCAAAAGGACTCAGCCTCAGCCATCGGAATCATAATTTCAAGCCCATCTTCTCCAGTGTAGCCTGTTCGAGCGACAAAAAAACCAGCGTCTGTTTCGATCCCTTGAAATACCTTTAAGTCAGACACTGCCGCTTGCCACTCTGGCTTGACCTTCAATACCTTTGCAATCGCCTCAGGGCCTTGAACGGCAAGCATTGCAAAGTCCATCCGCTCTTGGAAATGAACACTAAACGCCGTGCTATTTTTCCGAAACCATGCATCAACTTTGTCACGCGTCCCTGCATTACTTACAATGCGATAACCAAATGGCATGAGGTAAACAATGAGATCATCCACAATTCCACCTTGCTCATTTAACATCGCTGTATAAAGTGCCTTGCCAATTCCGCCTTTTTCAAGCTTGGCGACATCGTTACTAAGCAATTTTTGCAAAAACGCTCGCGCATCCTCCCCTGATAAATCGGTAATCATCATATGCGATACATCAAACATTCCGGCGCTACTTCTGACAGCCTCATGCTCTAGCACCTGAGAACCATAATGCAAAGGCATGGTATATCCTGCAAACGGGCTCATTTTAGCATTGTGCGCCAGGTGAAGCGCTGTGAAGGGGGTGGTCTGCATCGTGGTCCATCATCCGAATCAAAAAGAGAGGCTATTTAAACGATTTTGAAAAAAAAATGCAAAGGGTGTATTATCCGCAAAATTGATTACTGATTCCCTCGGAGCCTTTCTATGCCTTTTGTCGTGACCGAATCCTGCATTAAATGCAAATATACGGATTGTGTTGAAGTCTGTCCCGTCGATTGCTTTTACGAAGGCCCGAATATGCTGGTCATCAATCCCGATGAATGTATTGATTGCGCGCTTTGTGTGCCGGAGTGCCCGGTGGATGCCATTCAGTCTGAAGATGATGTGCCCACCGCCCAAAATGAATTTATTGCGCTGAATGCGGAACTATCCAAAACCTGGCCGAATATTAACAAGAAAAAAGCGGCGCCTCCTGATGCGGACGAATGGAAAACAGTTCCGAACAAAAGGCAGTACCTGGAAAAAGAGTGAGGCGCGGACCGGGGCGCCACTCATCGGCGCATCCAACTCGTTATCGCAACTTTGTCACCTTTTTTTAGATACCAAAATCTGAGCAGGACTTTTGTACGATAGGCATTTTCTTGGTCTATTATTTAACTCATTTTCAACTATCTTAATTGCCTCGTCGCTGACCT
>JBMDXV010000048.1:0-2712 GCA_048594525.1 Gammaproteobacteria bacterium
AGGTCAGCGACGAGGCAATTAAGATAGTTGAAAATGAGTTAAATAATAGACCAAGAAAATGCCTATCGTACAAAAGTCCTGCTCAGATTTTGGTATCTAAAAAAAGGTGACAAAGTTGCGATAACGAGTTGGATGCGCCGAGCCTTTTGGCAAGATTGATTGCATTGGTGACCTCAGTCACAGCATGCGTGAGCAGTTTTTTTTGATATGCGGCTTCATACGCTATAATCGATAGTGAGAGTAAAAGGCTTAAAATAGCAAGTGCGATTAATAATTCAAGGAGGGAGATTCCTTTCATTCTCGTAAATGTGATTTAAAGTTAGTCAATTGTAAGGCTTTAAAAAAACTTTGTCAAAAACTGTTGCACTCCTATTTCGAATCGAGTATCATTCTCTGCGCAAAAACATACACACAGCCAAATAAAGGGTTTAATCATGAAAACGATAAGTGCAAAAGGACATGAGGTACGGCGCGATTGGTTTGTTGTCGATGCGGCCGGTCAAACCTTAGGTCGTTTAGCCAGGCAAATCGCCTTAATATTACGCGGTAAACATAAGTCAATTTACACTCCCCACGTTGATACAGGCGATTATATTGTCGTCATTAATGCTGAAGAAGTGGTAGTGACTGGTAATAAATCAAAACAAAAAATATACTATCGTCACAGTAAATTTCCGGGTGGAATTAAAAGCGAAAGCTTTGAAAAATTGATTGCCCGTAAACCGCGAGATGTCATCGAAATTGCTGTTAAAGGGATGTTGCCCAAAAACGCACTTGGCCGTGCTATGTTTAGAAAACTCAAAGTATACAAAGGGAAGGCGCATCCGCATGCGGCACAGCAACCCCAAGTGTTAAACGTTGATCACGCTTAAATTTAGGAATATCAAATATGGCAGTCAAGCAAATAAATGGAACAGGGCGTCGTAAAACCTCTACCGCACGGGTTTATTTACAAAAAGGGAAAGGAAGCATCCTTGTCAATGGTCGGCCTCTTGATGAGTATTTTGGCCGTAAAACCTCGTGCATGATCGTGCGCCAACCTTTAGAATTATTGGAAGTGACAAGCGACTTTGATATTAAAGTCACCGTGGCCGGAGGCGGCGTTAGCAGCCAAGCAGGAGCCATCCGTCATGGCATCACGCGCGCTTTGATTGAGCACGACGAGACATTAAAAGCGGCCTTACGTGCAGCGGGCTTTGTTACTCGTGATCCACGTGAAGTGGAGCGTAAAAAAATTGGCTTGCATAAAGCCCGTAAACGTCCGCAATATTCCAAACGTTAATTTCACTCTTTCAGGGATTCTATTATGGCTTTTTTGGGAAGTCGCCGTTCACTGATGACACTCTATACAAACAAACTTTGCCCTTATTCTCATCGGGTGCGAGTCGTCCTTGCAGAAAAAGGCGTGGTTGCAGAGGAAGTGGAAGTTGATCCCAACTATCCGCATGAGGATGTGGCCACTTTAAATCCTTATGGCACGGTTCCGATGTTGGTCGATCGGGACTTGGTTTTATATGAGTCTAATGTGATTTTAGAGTATCTCGAAGAGCGTTTTCCGCATCCACCTTTAATGCCAGTTTACCCGGTTTCCCGTGCGCGGAGTCGTTTAATGCTGATTCGGATTGATCGCGACTGGTATTCGATTGCAGACCGTTTTTCCTCTGCAGCAACTGAGAGCGAACGAAAAGCGGCAAGTCAAGATTTAAAAGAAAGCATTTTATCGATAGCGCCTGTTTTTGCGGATACCCCCTTCTTCTTGAGTGAAGAATTCACCTTGGTGGATTGCAGTCTCGCTGCGTTATTGTGGCGCCTCCCTCACTATGGGGTGGATTTGCCGCGAGAAGAAGGTCGCGATATTATGAAATATGCCGACCGTTTATTCAGACGTGAAGCTTTTGCGCAAAGCCTTTCAGATGCCGAACGTGAAATGCGTCCCGGTTATTATAATCAAGTATGAAAACCCGTTTACGTTATCCCTTATTTAAAGCAACGTATGAGTGGTTTCTGGATCAAAACCTCACGCCCTATTTTCTGATCAATGCCCATTACCCAAAGGTCATGGTACCGCGCGCCTATGTTGAAGACGGTGAAATTATACTCGATGCCTCAAGTGAGGCCATCGACGATATGATATTTGATCCGGATGGCATTAGTTTTTCTGCAGAATTTGGGAATGAGGAATTTCGCGTTTATTTTCCAATTGATGCCATTATCAGCCTGTATGCTGAAGAGGATGATCAGGGCCTTTTTACAACGGAAACCTCGACGACGTTGTTGGTACAGGAAGGGCCCGAAACTTTTAATTTTGAGCCTGAAGCGCCTGCCCAGACAGAAAAAAAACCCATACAGCGTGGTCACTTAAAGCTCGTGAAATAAACACAACCCTGCATAGATGTAATTCAATGCTCCTGGAATACTTGGATCCGGGCCATCTCTCCCCTCGTGTTGGCAAACTATAAATTTCGATATTCTATTTTTTTTCTCGAAAACTCAAGCACCTTATTGACATGAAAATATCTTTATGTTTAAGATGATATCTATATTAATGCAAGTATTTATTTAAACTATATTATGGGAGCCTCTTGCAAAATTATTTTCAAAATAGCAATCCAAAATAAATTAGTTCCTCTCATTTTCATCCAAAAGTCAAAAGTGGTTAATTATTTTACAAGTTGATTTATTTATATTCATATTTTTCATTTTTTGCCTGAG
>JBMDXV010000049.1:0-2157 GCA_048594525.1 Gammaproteobacteria bacterium
CTTTGCATAGGACGGATTTTCACCGCCTGTAAGTTACGCGCTTTGCTTGGCACACTCATTATGTCTCCTAACGTAGTTGATAAGGAACCTCAACAAACACACGGGTTTTCCCCTGATCATATTCACGACTCAATGCGGCAAGTCCTGCTCTTAACATCATCGTCCTCTGATTATGCAACAAATAATGCCAAGGCTTAGCAGGCAAGGCTTTCGGGATCACAATGACGGCAAGCCCCCGCTCTTTCTCGGTATCATCCCGCGCTTTGATGTAATCGAGCAAGGGCTGCACACTCGATTGATAAGGAGACTCCAGAACGAGCAGCGGCACAGAAAGCGCAAGCTTTTCCCACTCTTCCCGGAGATGCAAGGTATTCTCGGATTGGGTGTCCACCGTCACTGCAATCACATCAGTCGACAATGAGCGGGCAAAACTCAAAGCGGCAACTGTCCCCTGATGCACTTTTGAAACGGGCACAATCACTTTTAAGTGGGATGACGTATGCCAATAGGTTTCGACTACTTTTTTACTCACACTCCGGGCAAGCTGCGCATCCACATGCTTATAATGCCGCGAGATCGTATGAAACAGCCACAGTAATAAAGGAAGGATGAGGATCACAATCCAAGCGCCTTCCATAAATTTACTATCAATAATCACCGCCAAGGCAATCGCCGTACAGATACAGCCCAAACCATTGATAAACGCTTTGAACTGCCAGAAGCGTGCCCGTCTTTTATGCCAGACCCTCACGAGTCCTGCCTGGGACAAAGTAAAAGCCAAAAAGACCCCGATAGCATAAAGAGGAATCAAAGCGTTGACCTGGGCCCGGAATAAAACGATGAGGACAATCGCAATCACCGCCAACAAAAGGATGCCGTTTGAAAAAGCGAGGCGATCCCCTAAATTACTTAAGGGCCGGGGCAGAAAGCCATCGCGCGCAATCACAGACGCGAGCAGGGGAAAGCCCGCAAAAGACGTATTGGCGGCGAGGAGCAAAATCAAGCAGGTGGTGATCTGTAATCCATAATAAGCGAGGCTGTTCCCAAAGATCGCGTGCCCGAGTTGGGAAATGAGGCTCTCACTATTCAAAGGGCGGACATGCAAAAATTGCCCGAGCATACTGATCCCGAGAAACATGATGATCAGCAGCGTAATCAAACACACCATGGTTTTTGCCGCATTGCTGGCCGCAGGCGCTTTAAACGCCTGGACGCCGTTCGCCACCGCTTCAATCCCCGTCATAGCCGTACATCCTGACGAAAAAGCCCGCAATAAAATGAGGAGAGAGAGCCCCGCCGTTTGCGTCGCCATGAGGTCCGCATTCGCTCCATATTCCAAGGGATGGAGATCCCCATGCCAATAGCGAAAAAGACCGAGCCCCACCAGTACCAAAATAAAGCCGATAAACAAATAAGTTGGCAAAGCAAAAACACTCGCAGACTCTCGGAGGCCACGCAAGTTCATCCAAGCCACAAATAAGACCGTGAGGACAGACAAGGCCACGGCATGGGGAATTAAAGCGGGAAAAGCCGAAGTGATGGCAAACACTCCGGCAGAAACGCTCACCGACACCGTTAAAATATAATCAATCATTAGCGCTCCAGCCGCCAATAATCCCGGCCACAGCCCTAAATTATCGTGGGCCACCGCATAGGCCCCACCTCCATTCGGATAAGCCTGAATCGTCTGCCGATAAGACACACCCACAATTAAAATCAGCACCGCAATAAACAATGAAACATGAAGCAAATAAGCGAGCGCCGCTGTCCCCGCAACTAACAAAGCTGATAAAATTTCATCAGAAGCATACGCGACGGATGAGAGCGCATCTGAAGAAAAAATAGCAAGCGCCGCTTTTTTAGAAAGCCTTTGCTCGTTTCCCGCAGTCCGCCTGAGCGGGCTTCCAAAGAAAAAGTGAGCCAGATTAAACCTGTGTTTCACAACCTTTCATTCCTCTCGGTGAATCAAAGTGGGTCAATATATCAAACATGAGGAGCAAATAACACAAAAATAACGGGGCGCATCCAACTCGTTATCGCAACTTTGTCACCTTTTTTTAGATACCAAAATCTGAGCAGGACTTTTGTACGATAGGCATTTTCTTGGTCTATTATTTAACTCATTTTCAACTATCTTAATTGCCTCGTCGCTGACCT
>JBMDXV010000005.1:0-9297 GCA_048594525.1 Gammaproteobacteria bacterium
GACTTATTATACGTTAAATCCAGTACTTATTCTGCATTAAGACTGTTAATTACTCTTAAAAATTATTATTTTTAAATCAATAAATCCACTCGTTTGAGGAATTTTGCAAGTGCCTCTTTTATAAGATGCAATAAAATGATAAGGTTTATTTCTAATCGAAAGATCGAGTCAATCTGTTTTCTAACGCAGAAATGTAATACTATAGCAGGTATACACGCTTGAAAGTGAAAGAGGCTGGAATGTATTTAATACCAAGGTTCATATCAACGACGGCCTTAATCCTCACGCTGGTGTCAGGATTTGCAGGCATTGTTTCGGCGCCGAATACAGAGAGCATTTTTAATCCAAGCGGTCAATCTGTCGTTGCGCCAACCCATACAGGCCCTGGTTTATGGATTACGCCCCTCACGGTCAATCAACGCCCTTCGGAAGGAGCGACACAAGGCTTTGAGAGTCTTCCGCAAAGTTTGAGTAATATAGCGAATAGTGCGAATTCCACGCAGCTTTTTAATAGCCTGTTTAACAATAGCTTATTAAATCAGATTGGCGTAGGCGTTAAAGTTAATTTTTAAAAAAAGGAATTTCTGTGCATATCCCTCCCATTATTGTTGATTTAAGTATTATCTTAGGTGTGGCTGGTATTGTGATGCTCTGTTGTCGGCAGTTAAAGCAACCTCTCGTTTTGGGATATTTGCTTGCAGGAATTATTATCGGGCCCTATACCCCAAATTATCTTTCAATTTCTGATCCGCAAGGGGTGAGCGTGATTGCAGAAATGGGCGTGATTTTTCTGATGTTTTCAATCGGGCTTGATTTCAGCTTTCATAAACTCAAACGCATTGGCAAGCCTGCCCTCACGATCAGTATTTTTGAAGTGCTGGTCATGATTGGGGTGGGATATGTTTTAGGTCGAGCGCTGCATTGGAATATGGTGCAGAGCTTGTTTTTAGGCGCGGCTTTATCTGTCTCCTCCACGACGATTATCATTAAAGCATTCAATGAGATGAAACTAAAGCGCGCCCCTTTTGCAGAACTGGTGGTCGGTGTGCTTGTGGTAGAGGATCTCTTGGCCATTTTATTATTGATTGGTTTACCCCTCCTTGCCATTTCTACAACAGGCTCAATCGCTGAGGTGGTTTTTCATGAAGTCGTTAAGCTGATTTTGGTGATTAGTGCTTGGTTTTTAGTGGGATATTTTGTGGTTCCCACGATTTTTAAAAAGTGGATTAGGGAGGCCAGTGATGAAGTCTTGATCGTGGTGTCAGTGGCTTTGTGTTTTGGAATGGTTTGTCTTGCGGTCTCTTTTAATTATTCAGTTGCACTCGGCGCTTTTATTATGGGATCGATCCTCGCTGAAACTCAGGAGTCAGAGCGAATCGAGCGTTTGATCGAGCCCTTGCGTGATGTCTATGCGGCTGTATTTTTTGTCGCCATTGGAATGTTAATCGATCCAAATAAAATCTGGGAACATCTCGGCACCGTATTAATCATCACGCTGGTCACCATCGTGGCGAAGTCGTTGGCTTCTTTTATCGGAGGGTATTTTGGTACGAGACGTTTGTCGCTGTCTGCCCAAGTGGGGCTGAGCATGGCGCAGATTGGGGAGTTTTCCTTTATTATCGTTGCCTTAGGCGTGGGTTTGCATCTTTTGGATGATACCTTTTATGCGATTATTGTGGCGGTCTCTGTGCTCACTACGTTTACGACCCCCTATTTTATTCGGTATTCAGGCAAGCTTGCAGAAATCCTGAAAAAGAGAGAAAAGCCGCCGCGTACGATCTCGAAAAAAAATACGCGCACCTTGCCGCTCGGTAAGTTTAGGGCCACGCTTAAAGAAAATTTATTGACCTATCTCATTAACCTGATTATTGTCGCCATTATTTTCAGTCTCTTGCGTTTTTTTCCTTTTATCAAAGTCCAGTCGAGCCTTGCGCTCCTGATCAGTAATAGTGTTTTTTTGGTCTTTTATCTGTGTGCTGCCCCTTTTATTGCAATGCTATTTATTACGCCTTTTAGAGTCGATTCACACTTGTTTAAGGTAAGCGGAATTGCAATAACGCTGCTGGAGCTCTACGGGCTTTTATTTCATTGGTTTCCCTCCCACATTACTTTTATGGTGTGGCTGGGTCTCATGCTGATTTTATCTTTTGTTTTACAAAAGATGTGGATTAAAATTTATGCCTGGATGGCCGCACACTTGCTCGGAAATTTGAAACAAGATCATGACAAATCGTCCCATTAAAATGGTTTGGAGAACAAAGTGAGAAAAATGGGTTTTGGTGTGCAATGTTTATTGGCGTTGGCTTTGGGTGCTGCATTTGGCTTATTTGTTCATCCTATGGTGGTGGGATGGGTTGCCCCGCTGGGTGATGCCTTTATTCAGTTGTTAAAGATGATTATCATTCCCCTTACTTTTCCCTTAATCGTCACGAGTTTCGCCAAGATAGAAGATATTGCGCATATTCAGCGACTGGGATTAAAAACATTTTTCTGGTTTGTGATCACGGCCGTGATTGCAGCCGCCATCGGTTTAGGAACGGGACTTTTATTTAATCCGGGGAGTACTTTTGCAAGCGTCCCTCCCGGCGAACTGAGTGTCGTCCCTCCGTTTGCAGAAATTATTTTAAACATGATTCCCGGAAATTTGATTGGGCAGGGCGCCGCAGGCCAGATTATTCCCGTGATTATTTTTGCCATTTTATTTGGCGTGGCGCTCGCGCTCGTAGGCGAAACAGCCAAACCCGTGCGAGATTTTTTTGCCGCTTTTGCTGAAGTGATGTTTAAAATCACCCGCTGGATTATTCGCCTCGCACCGATCGGAATTTTTTCTTTAATCAGTCAAGTGACTTCAACCTATGGGATCAAGGGACTTCTTCCTTTTGCCACGTTCATTCTGACCGTTTATGTAGCCTGTTTTCTACAACTCATCGTCTATGCGATTTTGACGATAGGCGTGGTGAGAACCAGCCCAATCCGCTACTTTAAAGCGATATGGCCTTGTATGTTGACAGCTTTTACAACATCCTCAAGCCTTGGGACTTTACCTGTGACCATCAGCACTTTAATAAAACGGGTCGGCGTGCCTGAGCAAGTGACGTCTTTTGTAGCACCCCTCGGTGCAACTATGAAAATGGACGGATGCGGGGCCATTTATCCTGCGATTGTCGCTTTATTTACAGCTGGCTTGTTTCATATTCATTTCGGTATTGAGCAATATATTGTCATTATTATCACTTGTGCGATTGCGACTATTGGCACAGCAGGCGTTCCCGGGACAGCATCTGTCATGGCGATGGTGGTGTTGTCTGCGGTCGGTCTCCCTTTTGCAGGCTTAGCAATGGTGGTCGGCATTGATAAAATTATCGATATGATGCGCACGACGGTCAATGTGACAGGCACTGCAACGTGCGTGACGATTGTTGCAGCCTCTGCAGAGCCTGAATGGAAACAGGCTATTCAAGCAAGATTACTTAATTCGGATTGACTTTCACCACGGGAAGGGAATACTTGCACTGCGCAATTTGCGCGCGATATTGATCCGCACGGGCTTGAACCGTTTGGGCCACTTGCATAAGCCAAGGCTTGTCACGATAGGTTTGATTTTGATAGCCGTTCAAACCCTCGTGATAGGCGAGGTATAGATTATAGGCATTGTTTAAAGGAATGCCGAGTTGTTGGTGCGCTTTATTGCAATACCAGCCAATAAAATCTGAGGCACTGCCGAACTGATCGCGTTGACTATCATATTGCCGCGTTTCCTGTTGATATTGGGCCCACGTTCCATTGAGTGCTTGCGCATATCCATAGGCTGAACTGATCGCAGTCCACGACCCAAAGAAGCCTGATTTTTTTAAAGGGCGAGCACCTGCTTGAAAATCTGACTCCCGTTGCATAATTGCCATTTGCACGCTAATGGGGACACCCCAACGATTATAGGTATCAAGGGCTTCCCAGTACCAGTTTGGTGTTTTTCGAAACAAGGTACAAGCGTTGCCAGTTGCAGAGGGCTTGGGAGAGGCGTAATTGGGCTTGGTGTAGGAGGAAGAGGCGCAAGCAGACAGCAAGCTAATGAGGATGAAGACAAGAGAGAGCTCAAGTCGCCGCGCCATGATTAATAAGAGATTTTTTGTCGGATGACCAAACGCTCGCCCACATAAAGGTGAGATTTGCTGCTTAAATTATTCCACTGCATGAGGTCAAAGAGTTCGACGTGATAACGATTTGCGATGTCTGATAAATTGTCACCAGGCTTAACGCGATAGGTGATATAAGTGTAAGCCGCTGTCGTATCGATGGGATAGCGGATAATTTGGCCGGGATGAACGACGGTGCTTCGGAGGTGGTTATACGATTTTAGCGTACTGACCGGCACCCCTGTAAAACGGCTTGCTGTGTATAACGTCTCTCCTTTTTCAATGCGATAAGTGCCATACCCTTTCGAATGGGCTGTGGCCATAGTATAACGCTCAAGCCCTGTGACGCCCGGATTGGCCGCACAATTTTCTTCAAATGTAGACACTTTGCTAATGGGAAGATTCAGCGTATACGTACCGAGATATTTTGGGGGAGTGACATTTTTAGTAAAGGCGGGGTTCAAGGCTTTGAGTTCGTCTTCATTCATCCCCGCAAATTTTGCGGCTTGGGATAAACTCATTTGTTGCGGTATGGCCGCTGTGCCTAGAAGGGGCTTATTGGGAATGTTGGGAAGGGTGATCCCATAGGTCGACGGATTGTTAATGATAATCGCAAGCGCGAGGAGCTTAGGCACATAATTTGCCGTTTGGGAGTTTAAACGTAAATCCCAGAAATCGGTGGGAAGGTCCCGTGCGGCATTGGCATTGACGGCATTTTGAATATTACCGGGACCCGCATTATAAGCGGCAAGCGCGAGCATCCAATCTCCATTAAAATAATTGTAAAGATATTTTAAATAGTTTAACGCAGCAGGCGTTGAATCTTGAACACTGACTCTCGGATCAAACCAGCCGTTTTGTGTGCCAGTATTGAGGTCTCGCGCCGTTTGGGGCATGAGTTGCCACAAGCCTAAAGCACCGCACCAGGATCGTCCTGTGGGCTGAAAGCCGCTTTCTACAATCGGTAGGAGCGCAATCTCAGTGGGCATATTACGCGCTTTAACTTGATGAACAATGTAATAGAGATAAGGAATCGACTGTGTAGCAATATTTTGAATGAGGGCAGGGTCCTTGGTATAAAATTGAATCCAAGTTTGTACAGTCGGATTATTATCATTATGGTTCATGGTAAAGCCCGCGCGAATCACATCCCAGAGTGAACTATATTGGCCGTTTTCCATGTCGCCCGGCGCTTGAACCGGTTCTGTTGAGAGGGGCGGAGCGGTATCAGGGTTGCTTTCAGTATCAACGTTCGCAACGACATTGATATTGTTAATCGCGGCATTACTGGAGGGGGTGTTAGCATTTGAGTTTGTAGACAGTTCAGGAAAAGCCGCAGCCGTCGAGCGCGCAGCTTCAGAAGAGGAGAGCGCCCCATTGGGTTGAATAATGGCAACAGGGGCAGAAGGCGGAGTAGAAGAGGCCGTAACATTATATTCGGAGGGCAGATTGGTACAGCCTCCTAAGAGCATAAAAACCCAGCAAAAGCTGAGCAAGCTGATTAAAGTGAAAATTCGATTTGATTTCTGTTTGTGCATTAAAAGGGGTTCTCGTATAATCACACATTCTGTCCATAATGAAAAATAATACTGGAAGACCTATGAAGAGGCAAGATCGGTTAGCGTTATTTTTTGAGCATGAGTACCGTATTCTCGAAGAGAATTTAGAGCCTTTAGCGGGGAGTGTGGGACTTTTTTTTAGTGGCGGGCTCCCTTTCATTTTTAGAACTTCGAAAGTGCCCCGTTTTTATACAGGCTCCAGTCAAGTGGGCAGAGAGGCTGACCTCATTTTTGAATACGAGAAATGGCCCTTTCCCGAAAATTTTTTTGACGTCGTCGTACTCGCGCATCCTTTAGATACAAGCTTTGAGCTGGAAGGGCTTTTAAAAGAGATAAAGCGAGTGTTAAAGCAGAGCGGCACTGTTTATATTACAGGGTTTAATCGGGCTCGGCTTTGTTCTTGGCCCATTCAAAAAGCGTTGGCTCAAAACAGGGGTTGCGGTGTGCAGCGATATTCTCTTCTTAAAATATTAAGTGCCTTGGATGAAGTCAGTTTTCTCACGAAAGTGAGTCATTTTGATTTTTGTAGGTTCAAGTTTTGGAATAGGGTATTAGCCCGGACGCTCCCTTTTTTAGGAATCGGGTTTATGATCCAGGCTAAGCGTCAGGTTCTGAATTTAAATCCCTTAGCGGAAATGGATTGGAAATTTAACTTACAGAAGGGGTTAAACGCTATGCCGCAACCCGAATGTTTAACGAAGAAAAATCACCATGATTCAAATTGAAATATTTACAGATGGCGCGTGCCTTGGTAATCCAGGGCCGGGGGGGTGGGCATATTTATTACGTGCCGGGCAACATGAAAAATTAGAGGCCGGAGGCGAAAGCTTGACTACGAACAACCGCATGGAATTACAAGCGGTGATCAGTGCGCTCATGGCACTGAAAAAAGTATGTCAGATTGAGCTCTTCACCGATTCGCAATATGTCAGGAAGGGCATTACAGAGTGGATTCACGGCTGGCATAAAAACGGCTGGAAAACCGCACGCCGGGAGCCTGTAAAAAATCAGGACTTATGGCAAGCCTTGCATGCGCTGGCTCAAACGCACACCATTGCTTGGCATTGGGTGAAAGGCCATAATGGACACCCTGAAAACGAACGCGTTGATGTGGCAGCGAGAATTGCAGCGGAAAAAATGAAATGAAAAGACAGATTGTACTCGATACGGAAACAACAGGTTTGGAGCACAAACTAGGACATCGGATGATCGAAATCGGGTGTTTAGAGATGCTGAACCGTCGCCTCACCGGGCGGACGATGCACTTTTATCTCAATCCGGATCGGATTGTAGATGAAGAAGCTTTGAAAGTGCATGGTATCAATAATGAATTTTTGCAGGATAAACCCCGGTTTTTTGATGTGGTTGATGAATTAATGGAATTCTTACGCGGGTCTGAACTCATCATCCACAATGCAGAGTTTGATGTCGGCTTTATTAATGCAGAATTAGCGTTATTGCGGCGCAATCATTATGGCCTCGTGCAAGACCATTGCGAAATTTTAGATACTTTGGCGCTCGCCCGTCAGCTTCATCCTGGGCAGCGTAATTCTTTGGATGCTTTGTGTAAACGCTACCAAATCAATAACAGCCATCGTAAGTTGCATGGCGCGCTTCTCGATGCGGATATTCTGGCACGCGTATTTTTGAGCATGACTGGCGGTCAAAAAAAACTATTTGCGGAGGAAAAAAAAACAGATGAGCCTCTCGCACATCGACAGGAAGGGCCTGCCGTATTGGCAAGGACTTATAATCTCCGCCTTGTCAAAGCCGGGGAAACAGAGCGTGCTTTACATGAAGCCTATATCAATAAGCTCAGGCTTCGAGCTTGATCATTTCCGCTTTGATCCAGTTGTATATTTCCGCGTTTAATTCGTTGAGATTCAATGTGTTTGAGTCGATAGGTTTACCGATGACTACGGTAATCATGCCGGGATATTTCAAAAACTGATTGCGCCTCCAGCACGTGCCGGAATTATGCGCAATCGGAACGACAGGCGCTTTGGTTTCTTTGGCAAGCAGTACCGCAGTACGATGAAACTCGGGATGTGCGTGGGGAACAACTCGGGTGCCTTCCGGAAAAACGACGACAGATAAGCCTTCTTGCAGGCGATCTTTGCCAGTTTGAATAACGTTTTTAAAAGCACGAATCCCTGCCTTGCGATCGATGGGAATATGCTTGCAAATTTTCATGCCCCAGCCGAAAAAGGGAATGCGCATAAGGGACTTTTTAACGACAAAGCAGTTCGGGGGAAGGAGCGCTTGAAATACGATCGTCTCCCAGGCGGATTGATGCTTAGACAAATAGACAGCCGGTGTCTTGGGACAATTCTCCAGGCCGATCACCTGATAGTTCATCCCGCAAATCCATTTTCCGCCCCACAAAGCAAGTCGGCACCACGTCCGGCTGATTTGCATGCGACCCCACTGAAAAGGCAAGAGCAGAAAGGGATATAAAAGAAGGTTAAATATAAAAGCAGAAAGGCTAAGCCAGAGATAATACACTATAGCGCGAACTGCAAGAAACGCCTTGAACATGAACGACTCATCGATAAAAGGAGGAGCATTGTGAGATGAAAGCTTTTTTACTGTCAATCAATGCACTTGAAATTTTAATTTTAGCCGGAAAAACGGAAGCAGTTTCAACTGAAAAGTAAAGCTATCGTCCCCTTCACAGGATGCAAGTAGGAGAGTATCGTTTATATTTTGATATAGGAGGAGAATACAGTGTTAGGCAAAACGGAAGCGGTTTGTAGAGAAATTAATGAATATTTAGATGTGCTGAAAAGCACGATAGATCCAAAAGACAAGCTTCGTCTCTCAAGCGAAATAGTGGGCCAAGCAAATCGTTTAGTTCCGATTCTTTTAGAGTGGTCTTTAGGTGTGACGCCCTCACTCGAAAACACTTTAGCCTTACTTGAGGAGAGGAAAAAAGCTGCGTTTTTATTGATAGAATGCTTTGCGTATGTACTTCCCAGCAAAAGAAATGTCTTGGGCGCGCATATTCAACAATTAGTGGCCAGCATTTATGATTGTGCTAATGAAGGGTTTCATTATCTTGCAAAAGACAAAGTATTTGAGACGCACGGTAGAATCATCGCTTCTGCTAACTTACATATGGCTTCTATCATTGCTTCAGATTCTAAATTACCTGTCAATATGGGTGATCTTTATTTGGTCTGGATGCATGGCATTTCAGCACCGATTAGAAAAGCAGCCAAGCGTTACTTTCGAGATCACTGTAGAACATTAGGGCATCCCGTAGAAGAGGTTAGTTTTGCAGCTAAAATGAGAGGCGCACAGATTGGAACCAAAGCGATTGTAAAATTTGCGGATGATCATCCCCCCATGACGTTTTATGTTAAAGCACATCAAAACTATGGGATGATGGGCTCAGGCATCCCCAGTAGTCAAAGAAAAGGGATTGATTTAAAGGAACTTTTTGTTTAAAAAGTATTAGAGCGAACGGGTGTGAATAAAAGTGCGGTCAGGTCAAGCAGCCTGCTTTAGCCAATAAGCCTCCCAGTTATGATTTGCACGACAAGTGCGCAAAGCGATTATGTTGGCAGCATGATCGACAGTCCACCATGCTCCTGGCAGTTTCA
>JBMDXV010000050.1:0-1512 GCA_048594525.1 Gammaproteobacteria bacterium
TATCGAATTAAGTTATTAAAAAGGACTTATTATACGTTAAATCCAGTACTTATTCTGCATTAAGACTGTTAATTACTCTTAAAAATTATTATTTTTAAATCAATAAATCCACTCGTTTGAGGAATTTTGCAAGTGCCTCGTTCTTCTAGAACAAGAAAACCAATTGCGCGCAAGGTGTGAAAAAGCCAGAATAAAAGTGAACAACCTGAGTGCTACATTGGGTGACTGTGAACGGGCCGTGGAGACCGATCATCAAGAATGGAATGATGCGATAGATGAAGTCATGCGCTTGCGTGCGGAACTCGATCAGGAAAGGATGGAATCTCAGCGAGGCTCGGGCCCCACCCCTTAGAATGAGATAAATTCGAGAATATTTTTTAATTGCACGTCACGGGAGGTGACCAGGCGACGCCAGGCCTTGGCATCCGGTGTTCCGAAAAAAAGTCCGAGCCAATGCTGGGTGATTTGTCGAAGGGGCGTGCCTCGGCGCATTTCTGTTTCGCAATAGGGAATCATCTTTTCAATCAGGGCCTTCCGTGTCGGCAGCATTTCACGCGCTCCATAAAAGAGCGAATCGACTTGTGCTAAAAGATAGGCATCGTAATACGCTGCCCGTCCGAGCATGACTCCATCCATTTTTTCAAGGTGAAGTTTGACGTCTTCAAGGCTGGTAATGCCTCCGTTGATGGCAAGCGGCGTCTCTGGGAAATCTTGTTTTAAGCGATAGACGGTTTCATATTGTAGGGGAGGAATCGTGCGGTTTTCTTTGGGACTCAAGCCTTTGAGCCAGCCTTTTCGCGCGTGTACCGTGATCGAATCGACCTCTGCTTCAATTTGCTTGGCGATGAATTGTGAGAGATGTGCATAAGAATCCATTTCATCATAGCCGATCCGTGTTTTGATACTGATGGGGAGGGAGGTCGCCTCTTTCATGGCTTTGATGCAGTCGCTGACGAGATCGGGCTTTTTCATCAGACATAAGCCAAATTCTCCTGCCTGAACGCGATCGGACGGGCAGCCTACGTTGAGATTGTTTTCATCATAGCCGCGGAGGCTCGCCCATTTAGCAGATAAGGCGAGTTCATGAGGGTCAGAGCCCCCTAATTGCAAACAGACGGGATGCTCAGACTCATCGAATTCGAGGAGACGTTCTCGATCACCATGGATCAAGGCTTTGGCGGTGATCATTTCGGTATACAACAGCATATGCTTCGAAATCTGCCGAAGGAAATAACGACAGTGTCGATCGGTTAAATCCATCATCGGTGCCAAAATAATTTTGTGAGGATAAGTTTGCAAGTGAGAGGAGACTGTATAAAATAACCGAGATTTAACTACAGGGCGCCCATAAATGCAATTCCAATATGAAATAATCGGGTGTGAATAAAAGTGCGGTCAGGTCAAGCAGCCTGCTTTAGCCAATAAGCCTCCCAGTTATGATTTGCACGACAAGTGCGCAAAGCGATTATGTTGGCAGCATGATCGACAGTCCACCATGCTCCTGGCAGTTTC
>JBMDXV010000051.1:0-10505 GCA_048594525.1 Gammaproteobacteria bacterium
TTGGTACATTCCAGCCTTTGCTTGCAGGGTATTTGTAGGGCATTTTTTCCATTATTGAGCTAATTTTGCAACAGGCTAAAATAGCATATGTACGAAATTATTACAACTGATTATTTTGCGACTTATGCAACAACGCCGCAACCGCCGCACTTGCTTATTCAAAAAGTGTAGAAGGCGCACAAACCGGTCAGGTATTCTGCGCTTTTTAACCCAGCCTCATTCATCGACCTCTTAAAAATAAACGGCCGATCTCGTCTGTTTTAAGGAGCCGTGAAGTGGGCCGCCCATGATTGCAATACGCAATATTGGGCGTCATCGCCATGTCTTTTAAAAGCGCATTCATCTCTGTCAAACTCAAAGTTTGATGCGCTTGAATGGCACCATGGCAGGCAATCTCAGCCAAAATCTCATCAAAGTAAGCTGCTGTTTGATTGGATTGTCCTAATAAGTCTAAATCACGAAGAAGATCGCGCATAAATTTCTCTATATTACTTTTAGCCAGCACGACGGGTACTTCGCGAATCATCACTTTATGATCCAGCCATTCATCCGCAATAATCCCCATTTCACCCAATTTATCCTGGTGTTCTTTAAAAATCACTGCTTCCTGGCGTGAGAGTGCCACAGCATACGGAAACAATAAAATCTGCCGCTCCCACGCATTCTGTTGCCAATCCCGCTTCAAACGCTCATACAACACCCGCTCATGCGCCGCATGCATATCAATCAGCATAAGACCTTCCGCGTGCTCCGCTAAAATAAAAAGTCCTTTTAATTGACAAATCGCACGGCCAAACCGGCCGAAGCTGCTTGTATCTGTAAAAGCTTGCACTTCACCAAATTCAGGGGTCGTAGGCTCCCTTAATAAGGGAGCTGTCACGCAGTGACTGAGGGATTTTGAACTGCCCGACTCAGGATATTGGCTTTGCCTAATCCCCCCGTCGACTTCGTCTCCTTCCCCCCTTATTAAGGGGGGCAAGATTCTTCGTATAAGATCACTTGTTTCGAGCTCAGGGGTCGTAGGCTCCCTTAATAAGGAAGCTGTCACGCAGTGACTGAGGGATTCCACCCCACCCGACGCAGAAGACTCAGCCAGGGCCTTCTTAATCTCACTCCTTACAAAATCGTGTAATAAACGGCCTTCGCGAAATCGAACTTCCAGTTTGGCGGGGTGGACATTAAAATCGACTGATTTCGGGTCTACTTCTAAAAAGAGGACATAATCCGGTTGGTGATCGCCGTAGAGGACATCGCGATAGCCTTCTTTTATGGCGTGAATGATTAATTTATCGCGAATGGGGCGGCCGTTGACATAAAAATATTGATGGTTGGCACTGCGTTTTAAATATTTGGGTTGAACGAGCCAGCCTTCGAGAGAGAGACCTGTTTTTGCGGTTTGGATAAAGGTGGTGTGTTCTGCAAAATGTTTGCCGCATAGTGCGCTGAGCCGTTTATTACTCTCCCCTCCTGTGACTTGGAGGACGGGCTTGTGGTTGTGATAGAGGCTCATGGCCACGTCAGTGTGGCTGAGGGCGAGGCGTCGCACGACTTCTTCAATATGACTGAATTCGGTTGCCTGAGTTTTCAAAAACTTGCGCCGTGCGGGGGTATTAAAAAAGAGATCACGCACGTCCACTTCTGTTCCTTCTGCAAGCGCTGTGGGCTTGATTTCTGGGACCTCGCCTTTGCCTTCGCGCGCTATTTTCCAGGCGGTCTCAGCGCCGATTTCCCGCGACTTTAAACTAAAACGCGATACCGATGCGATACTGGCGAGGGCTTCTCCCCGAAAGCCTAAGCTGTGTAAATCTTCGAGCTCATCGAGAGAATAAATTTTGCTCGTGGCATGGGGCGTAATCGCGAGGAGGAGTTCGTCTCGGGGAATACCTGCACCGTCATCCCGCAGCGTGATGGATTGGAGTCCACCTTCTTCCACACGAATTTCAATCGTCTTTGCCCCTGCATCTAAACTATTTTCAAGCAGTTCTTTGACAATCGAACTCGGGCGTTCTACGACTTCGCCTGCCGCAATTTGATTCAGAAGGAGGTCCGGCAAAATTTGGATGGGGCGTTTAGGCATGATGGGGTCTCACAGTTAACTGGCGGGCGTGTTCGTTTTCAGGATCGAGTGCCAGTTGCACCGTGAGATCAGGCACAATGCCCATCCCTGCTAAGCGCTCAGGCCATTCGATTAAAAATATCGCTTTATCCTGCAGGAGGTCTCCGAATCCCATGAAATAAAGTTCTTCAGGATCATGTATGCGATATAAATCAAGGTGATAAATTTTAAATGCGTTGAAGACATAGGTTTCGATCAGGGTATACGTGGGACTTTTCACCCGTCCTGTCCAGCCGAGGGCGTTTAAGAGAAACCGGGTCAAGGTGGTTTTGCCGCTTCCTAAATCTCCTTCTAGAAAAAGAATCGTGGTTTTTTCAGGACGCAAGGTCGAAGCCAATTCTTTGGCAAAAGCGGCAGTCTCTTTTATATCATTTAAATATATATTCTTTTTTTGCAATTGTTATAACGCGCGGCTTTTTGTGTGGATAAGGAAGTTTACGCTATATTTGTCAATCTGTTGAGTCCGACGCTCTCCTTGGGAATAACAGGGGATAAATCCCCGCATGCTGTGGATAAGTTGGGGTAAAAAAAATTTTTTCTTTTTATCCACAGCTTGTTCCACCTCGAGATCACAGCTTTTAAAATTTCTTTCCCCTCCTCACCAAAATGCGCTAAGATAGGTCTCTCATTGTTATAAGACGATGTCATGCCTTTTTCACAAGAAGAACGTCATTTTTATAATCGCCCACTCAAATTACCGGACTTCGGTGAGGCCCATCAAGCGCTTCTCAAACAAGCCCGTGTGCTGTGCGTGGGGGCCGGAGGCCTCGGCGCGCCGTGCTTGCAATATCTCGCCCGAGCGGGCGTGGGAACCATCGGCGTTGTGGATTTTGATACGATTGATGTGAGTAATCTGCATCGCCAAGTGCTCTACGATTATCATGAAACCAGTCAGAATAAAGTGGAGGTGACCGCGGCAAAATTGCGGGCGGCAAATCCTTTTATTGAAGTCGAGACGCATTCTGTTTTATTTGATCATGTGAAGGGTCTTGCGCTTGCGGAAGGCTATGACCTCTTGATCGACGGAACGGATAATTTCGCAAGCCGCTATGCCGTCAACCAGGTTGCGATTGAACGGAATCAACCTGTTATTTTTGGGGCAGTCCAGGAGTTCGAAGCGCAGATCGGTTTATTTAAACCGACCACGCATCCTTGTTTTCGCTGTGTTTTCCCCGCGCCACCACCGCCTGAACTTGCGGCGAATTGCGCTGAAAATGGGATTATCGGAACCGTCCCGGGCGTGCTCGGCGTGATGCAGGCGCATCTCGCGATTTTGTATTTAAGTGGACTATACACAGGAACCTATACTGAACTTTTGCATTTTGATTTATTGACT
This sequence comes from Gammaproteobacteria bacterium, assembly GCA_048594525.1. GTDB lineage: Bacteria > Pseudomonadota > Gammaproteobacteria > Francisellales > CACEW01 > JAJZUD01. The sequence goes on from JBMDXV010000051.1 coordinate 3,453, forward strand.
TTTCAGCTCCAAACCCGCATCCTCTCTAAAAATCCGCATTGTCCGTCGTGCTCTCGTTTTGCAAACCCTCATTCGATCCAGGAGTTTTTCATGAGTCTCAATCAACCCGTATGCGGTGATGCCGAAGGCGAAATCAGCCCGGCCACGCTTGCGAATCTGTTAAAACAACCGAATGCAGAATATGTGCTCATTGATGTGCGGAATACGGATGAGCATGCGCGAGGGCATCTTGGCGGTATGTTGATTCCTCTTCCCACCTTACATGCGCGTATGGCGGAATTCCCGAAAACGGCTAAAATTATCGTCTACTGCCAAAAAGGCATACGCAGCAAAATGTCGGCAGATGCCCTGCGCGCTTCGGGATTTCTATCAGTGCAGCATTTGGCGGGTGGTATGGATGCCTGGCAAAAATAATGAATCCTCCGCTTTATCAACATTTATCAGGCACCATTCGAGCGAATCTCCCGGCGGAGACCTTGGCCTGGCTAAAGCCTTTTTATCCTAAACTCGGCATTACGCGGATTGCGGATATTTCCAACTTGGATATTTTGGACTTACCCGTGATCGGTGCGGTGAGGCCCTTGTCTAAAAATCTGAGCATTGCGCTGGGGAAAGGCATTTCAACGGAGCTCGCTGAAATTTCCGCCGTGATGGAATCGATCGAAGGCTATCATGCTGAACATTTAGCGCCCGCAACGCATCACGGATCGTTCACAGATTTACAAGCACAAGGCTTGCCGGTGGTCGATCCTGAGCCTTTTGTAAAAGGCGTGTTGCAGCATACCGCGCCGCACGGATTGGAACTCGGTTGGATTCAGGCTGAAAACTTGAATCCAGAAAGCTCAGCCTTGTGTTACTTCCCCCATACCCTGTGTAATCTTGATTTAAGTGCGGCACGGCCAGAGGCTTATTATTTCCAGGTGAGCTCAAATGGCCTCGCAGCGGGCAATACCTATGCCGAAGCCACGACCCATGCGTTGCTCGAACTCATTGAGCGGGATGCCTTTTTTACGTTCGGTCAGCATTCAGATGAAGAGCGCCTCGCCCTCCGCCTCGATTTGAGCAGCATCCACAACGACGCCTTTCAGCATTTATGGACCAAAATGCAAGCCAAAAATATGGAACTAAAAGTATGGGATATCACGCATCACATGGGCGTACCTGCCTATCACGCCTGTTTATATGATGAATCGTTTCTCTCTCCCATTTATTTTAGTTCGGGGACGGGGAGTCATTTATCAAAAGAAGTCGCGCTCCTCCGCGCGGTCACGGAAGCCGTCCAGGGACGCACAGCTTTAATCAGCGGTACACGAGATGATATTTATCCCAATTATTATTTATTCCAGCAAAAACTGCGGCAGGAACGTGTGCAAGATGAAGCGCCGCCCCCCACGCGACAATGGGCGGACTGCACCGAGCCAGTTTACTCCGCTTCGTTTGAAGAAAACGTGCAGGATTTAGTCGCTCGCATCGGGAATGATGTCTATCGCGTGGACCTCAGGCAACCTGAATTCAATATTCCGGTGGTCTTTGCGCATGCTCCGAATTTAAGTTTTACAGGAGCGAGAATGTGAAAACCGTACAGCATCCGAAAAAATTTGTCTTTTTAGGCCCGAGCCTCTCCGAGCGTGAAGCCCGCACGCTCTGTCCCGAAGCGATCTTTTTGCCGCCTGCAAAATGCGGGGATTTCCTCGAAGTCCTTAAGCTCGAACCCACACATATCCTTCTTATTGACGGTTTCTTTGAAGCCGTGCCCGCTTCTTGGCATAAGGAAATCCTTTTTGTCATGACAAGAGGCGTGGAGGTCATGGGCGCCGCGAGCATGGGCGCTCTGCGTGCGGCTGAGCTTGCAGCGTATGGCATGCGCGGGATCGGCAAAATTTATGAGGACTATGAAAAGGGCATCACCCGCGATGATTCGGAAGTTGCAATGCTCCATCTCAGCCGCGCCCAGGATTATCGCGCGATGACGGTCCCCCTTGTGAATATCAGAAGTACCTTCGGAGCAAATGATCCCCGCTTCAAAGCCGCACAAGCCCTCAATTACCGAGAGCGACTACCTGAAGACATGGCGCTTATTGACCAAAAAGCACTGGATGCGCGCGCCGCGTTAAAAATATTGGCAGAAGCCTCCGCGTCGTCTGAAAAAAGTACGAAAATTCAGGCTCGGGATATGGGTTTATCCCTCTATTTTAAAGGCTTGCACCAACAGGTTTTTTGTCGAGCGCCCACTTTGCCTTTATCCGTATTAGACCCCATCCGGCAGCAACACTCGGCTTCCCGACTCTTCGGCCCGTGTTATGTCGAAACCGTTCGCCTGGCAAAATTATGCTACGCCCATTTTTTTCTAACTGGCGAACCCTATCCTGATGATGTCTCACCTCCCCCGCTGGGCAAACCTTCTTTATTTGACCAGCACCGTTGGCCCGAACTCTCTGATCCCGAATGGTTCGCGCGCATCCTGTCCTGGAAAAGGCTAATGCAATCCCGTTTTAATGATTATTTTGAAGCGCAAGGGTTTGAGCCGGCAATGTCGGAATTACAGCGCAGCTTGAATCAGTGGAAAAGCGACCAAAATCTTTCTACGTCTGAAGCCGTCTATGCCAAGCTTGAAAGTGAACACTGCGAAGTCGAAGCCTTTGAAGCAGAACTTCAGCAACAAGCCCGCTTTGATTATTTTATTGAACGCGGCAATCTTCTCTTGCGTTTGGATATTTCCACCTTGCCTGTATTTGATTTTTTTGGTCTGGCGTTTGAACTGACGCACGGCATCGAAGCCCTTGCGGCGCTGAATGCTGCTGAAAAAGAGCGTCGTCTTGATTTTATACGTCAACATCAGCATGAATTAAAACTGTTAAATGCCTTTGAGTTTTATCGTGAGGGAGAGCTTTTAGCTTTTCAAGAGGATCTTGCCCCCCTTCGTTAAGGGGGGAAGGCGACGGAGTCAACGGGGGGATCAGGTCCTGCCAGGTGGAGATCCCTCAGTCACTGCGTGACAGCTCCCTTATTAAGGGAGCCAAGAACCCCCTGTGTTAACCAAGCACCTTGCCTCTTCAAGGGGATCTTGCCCCCCTTAACAAGGGGGGAAAGTCGACGAAGTCGACGGGGGGATTAGGCCAACCCAATTTCCGACGAGTGGCCCGCTAACCATAGATAAAAAGGATTCATTCACGCTATAATCCAGCCCATCACCGTTTTTATTAAAAGGCACTATGCTAAAACAACCCAAAGGCTTCGGAGCGTGTTTTATAGCCGCATCATCTGACACCCTGAGTTTTTATGGCGTGATGTCGAGCATTCTCATGCTGCTCCTGACCGTCTTTCATCAAAGTTCAGCGCGGGGTTATGAATTTTATGGTCAGCTGACCGCAATCGGCTTTGTGACGCCGGTTTTAGGCGGAGCCTTGGCTGATCGACTCTATCGGCGTACGCCTGCCACATTGGTCGGTCTCATCTTCATTTTGTTAGGCAGCCTATGCTGCACGATGATGAAGCTCAATGCATTGATGTGGGGTTTTTCGTTCATGATGATTGGCGTAGGCCTGATGAAATCAAACAATATGACCTTAGTCGGCATGTTATATCCCTCCTTTTCAAAGGAAAAAGAAAAAGGAATCACCCTCGTTTACATGGGCATGAACGCAGGCGCCGTCTTGGGCCCGCTTGCCGCGGCAATCCTGAGTTATCTTACTCAGGCGTATCAAGTCTTTTTTATTTTCACCGCTGCTATTTTTGTAGTGCCCATTATTTTGTTGATCTTCCGCTATCGTTATCTCTGTGCCTTAGAAAGCCGGAACGCCAACCCTCAAAACAAGGTGATTCCCACCCCTGTTTTTTTAGCCATTTCAGTAGCCGTCGTCGGAATTGCTCAGAAAATGCTGGTGCATCCTCTTTTATTTAATTTCATTTTTGGCGCTGGACTTGTCATGGCGGGCCTCTATATCGTCAAAATTGTATATCACAATATCCCAACCGAGCGCAAAAAAATATTTTTCATCTTAATCCTTTGCTTTTTCAACATCTTTTATTATGTATGTTCCATCCAAATGAGCGGTGCTTTGTTACTCTTCAGCCTGTTGTATTCAAACGGAATATTAAAGTTTAACCTGCCCATGCAATGGCTGACTTCAATCGAACCTTTGTCGATTATTATAATGATTCCCCTCATTTTGCGGTGGTCTAAAAATAAGATCAGTCACGCCGAAAACATTGATTTAACCCTACGCAAATTTTTCTTAAGTTTGCTCAGCGCCGGTATCGCCTATTTGTTTTTCTATCTTGCGAGCCGTCACTTAACGCATCCCGGGTTTTTCATCGTGACGGTGTTGATAGGCATTATCTTAATCGGTTTTGGTGAACTTACCTCGACGCCGCCTTTATATAACGCTATTTCAAACTTAACCGAAGAAAAATACCGCGGGTTTTTTATGGGCTTAACCTGGTTCATCATTGCTGTTGCAAGCTACTTTAGCAGTATGGTTGCCATGGTGATGGTTGGAAATGAAGATGGCCCTAAAAGCTTGGGAGAGTATCCTAAGCTTTTCATGGCGTTTGCTGTGATGGCGCTTATTGCCGCTGCTGTTTTTAGGCTTGTTTTGCCTAGGGTGCGGCGGCTTGTGGCTTTACCCGGTTAATAAAAATAATATTTTATACAGCTGATTCTTCAATATGGTTCAAAAAAGGACCGATTAAACTTAAGATTGATACAAAGCTATTTTTTTCCGTTTTTTCGATTAAAAAATTTAACATATTTCCCCTTGGTTAATTTATAACAAATTTAATAAACTGTAATATTATACCATTGGTAAATAATTATGACAACTTTATTAATCCACGCATGAAAATATTAGTTTCACAAAAGGGCTTCTTATAAAATAACTCTTCTTCTTTTAGTATTTTTTCTTCATTAAGCAGGTTAATAATAGGCTGAATTGAATATTCTTCACTTGGATGAGAGTGGTAATATTGATATGAAACATTTTCAGCCCAAAGATAAAGTTCTTGGCCTTGCATATCACGACGATTATCGATGATATAGCTCTTAAGCCGCTTCATCGAAGATAAAATATAATATAGTGCATCGATATTCGTGGTTTTTTTTCGGGATTTTGGTGAAAACTCTAATTGAGTTGGGAGTTGTAAAGAATAGAATAAGCTCGTATGCATATTAGGATCAAAGTAGTTTGTATGCATAAGTGTGGGAGAGTACTCGATTTCATAAAAATTATTAAAAGCTTCTTTAATAAAATTAATTGGAGCAGAAAGATCAGAGTTTGCAAAAGCAAAGCCAGGATAAGAGCCACATCCCAAAGCATATAAATGTTTGACTATATCTACTAAGTAAGGATCAATTCTAATATTTTTTTCAGCTTGTGCGTATGAGTAGATTAAATCAAAAACTATATCATTTCGTAAAAAACTTGTGCCTCGCCAAGCCGTGCCTAACAAGAAAGACCTTAAGTGATTTTGCTTAGGGCCATTTTTAAACCATTCTGCACTAAAATAAATTGTTTCTAAATACCAAGGGTCAAGTTGAAAGCTTGATAGTTCTTTTAAAAGAAACCATTGGTCCCAAAAAGAGCGAGGTGTTTGAAAGTTTATATTAAATACTTTACCCAACTTTTTTAAGGCTATCGCATCTGTTATTTTAGGTAAAAAAAATAAAGCTCGAGTTCCCGCAACCATATTCCAAATTTTTCCATGAAAAGGAGAGTTAGCATCTAAAGCTATCCATAAAGCAAAGATTTTGCCCGGAAGCATAAGTGAAAATGGTATAATTTTTTCTTGATAATCAATAAATAGCTCCATCGTCGAATGAGTCGTTAAACCAATTGGCATACTTGAATAACTTAATAATTTGCTTAGTTCAAAATTAAATTCTGGATCTTCGATCCCAACTAAAACATTATTATGTGGGATGAAAAGCTCACCTTTACGTAATATTTCATCTCCGAAAGCATACCGTACTTTAACAATTTTCCAATTTTTAGGAGGGTCTATTTCATCAATCACATTGCTTAAGCCGGGATTAACTCTCCTAACTTTTTCTGCAACATCAGACCAAGTAAGAATTTCGTAGCTTCTTATTTTTTTATTTGACTCTAAATCCAAATAGGGCAATTCAATGCTTAAAATTAAAGGGGTTTAAAATCATTATAATGATTACGGCTGTTTATGCAAAGAAAACCTTGTTTTTGCTTTGTTTTTCATCAATTGAAGGTAAAGCCAACAAATGCTTTCAAGAAAGGGCTTCTCTCCGGAAAGGTTTGTTCCGGTTTAACATGATAAGGCTTATAAGCCCTTATAATACGAGGATCACGTTGAAGTTCAGAAGCGCGTAGAATTTCTTCTGAGGCAACCCCTTTTTCACTATAAAAAGTTACATTTAATCGCTTATACATTTCGCTATAAATCGTTTCCCGCGTCAACATGTGATCCTGCATATTTTCTAAATATTGCGGTAAATATTCTTTTATTTCACTTAAGTAAAGCAAAGGGCGATACGATTTAATGTCGTACGTTGTCACCGTATTTTGTGAAATGGATAAATACTTAGTCATCCCAGTTTGATCAGACTGCCAAGCATGCATAATCACAGGCAGGTTGTGTGTCCCATAATGCGTATTAAAAGCCTGTGCAAGCGTTTCAAGGGGTAATGCAGTTTCGTCTTCCGCAGGAATAAAAGCTGAAAAATTGCCCACAGAAGAAAACAGAATCTGCCTAATCATATCTAAGCTATAATCCTTATGTTTAAAGCCAAGCGATTTTTCAATGTTTTTAAGTGCGTGGTTGAAAGTGGTATTCCAATACCCCGGGCTAGTGAGTTTGAGTGATTCCTTAAAAAAATAATTACGGACTGCCAGCCATTTTGGATGTTGCCAGATTAAATCGAGCCAAATTTTATCAAATACTAAGGAGGCACTTGCAAAATTCCTCAAACGAGTGGATTTATTGATTTAAAAATAATAATTTTTAAGAGTAATTAACAGTCTTAATGCAGAATAAGTACTGGATTTAACGTATAATAAGTCCTTTTTAATAACTTAATTCGAT
>JBMDXV010000052.1:0-6584 GCA_048594525.1 Gammaproteobacteria bacterium
AAGGTTTCTTCCCGATCCGCATAGCCTGAAATGATTTTAAAATGTGCGTGTTCGACGCCTTTTAACTGTTCAGGATCAGGGTCGAGGAGAATGACGGAATTGCCTTGATTTTGTAATACTTTAGCCGTGTGTAGGCCCAGCGTTGTCGCGCCGATGACGATAATATGATTTTTGGGTACATTGAGTTTGTTGACCATGTTTACGACCTTTCTCATCCTTTGTTCCATTGCGGGGCCGAGTAAAATTGAAACGGCTGCCACAAAGCTTCCCACTCCTAAAATAATCATGGAGCACGTGAAAATTTTAGCATGGTTCGTTATGGGCAGGATATCTCCATAACCGATTGTACTATAGGTTTCGAGGGAATAATAAATGGCATCCACCCAAGTATGAATCCCCTGATATTGCGCACGCAGCAGGTAAGACCCGACAACGCCGTACAGGAGAACGAGCAAAATCGAAAACAGCGCAATCAGTTGTTGCGGCCGGAGGGGATTCTTATTTTTTTGCGTAAAAGAAGCGTGGGAGCACCCGAGAATCACCATCATAACAACGACATAAACGACCTGAAATAAAACGACACGAGGTATCACGCTATCCACAAAATTTAAAGCCAGCCAAAAGAGCGAGATTTGCCAGGCAAGGCGTTTCCCTTGATACAGGCCTCGGCCCAAAGCAATATAGCCAAACCCAATCAGGATGGCCGTTAAAGCACTGACCGGCGTGAAATTCCAAAAGAGCGCTAGCGAACCAAAATCCCGAACAATCCCGGATTGCGCAGTCCAAAAGAAATCCAGAACTCCGAACGCGAGATTAACAAGCCCTTTTAAAACAATGAGCCAGCCAATCCAGCGGGGAATATGTTTGTTCATGCTGAGGCACAAAGCGATATGAAGTAGGCATGAACCAATGAAGTGGTTGCTTCAGGATGGCAGGTCGCGCCTAAGACCTTATCCTGCTGAACGATAACCACTTCATTTTCAATTTGAGCAATCACTGAAACACCCTTTCCCAGGCTTGTAATCTTAGGGGCGCGGATAAAAGGCAAGAGGATAGACTGAGACTTGCCATTTAAGTGAACCCTCGTGAGATGGGTATGGCTGTCAATTTGCCGCCCATAAGCATTCCGTTCTACAGTGAGGTTTAAAAACCCTAAACTTTTTTGAGCAGGGATAACGTTTTTGGCTAATATAATTAAACCCGCACAGGTTCCGAACATAGGCTTTTTCTGAGCATGGAAGGCATGAAGCGCTGCCCCCCAATCTGGATTCTGTTCAAAATGTTTGAGCATGACTGTGGATTCACCGCCAGGCAAAATCAAGCCATCGATATCGTCTAAGGCTTGAGGTGTTTTTACAAAGACGACCTTTGCGCCAGCATCGATACAGGCTTTTTCATGCATGGAAAAGTTGCCCTGCAGCGCTAAGATGCCAATGGTGTTAGTGGCCACGATGTTGCATGAGCTGGGCGGGGGCGAGGGCATCAATATTGATGCCGACCATGGGCTCTCCTAAATCTGCCGAAATCTCGGCAAGAAGTTTAGGATCATGATAATGGGTGGTCGCGAGCACAATGGCTTTAGCACGCCGAGCCGGGTCGCCTGATTTGAAAATACCGGAGCCGACAAACACGCTTTCAGCGCCGAGTGACATCATGAGGGCCGCATCCGCAGGCGTTGCAACCCCCCCCGCAGCAAAATTGGGGACAGGTAGCTTGCCTGATTCAGCGACCATTTTGATAAGCTCAAAAGGCGCTCCGTGTTCTTTTGCTGTGCGCATGAGCTCGTCTTTTTTGAGAATCGTCAGCATTTTAATTTCTCTCTGTAGGGTGCGCATATGCCGCACGGCTTCGATGACATTACCCGTCCCTGCTTCTCCCTTGGTGCGAAGTAAGGCGGCGCCTTCGCCAATCCTACGCAGGGCTTCGCCTAAATTGCGGCAGCCACAGACAAAGGGAACTTTGAAAGACAGTTTATCAATATGATGTTCGTCATCTGCAGGCGTTAAGACTTCACTTTCATCAATAAAATCCACGCCGAGCGCTTCTAAAATTTCGGCTTCTACAAAGTGGCCAATACGGACTTTTGCCATGACGGGGATCGAGACAGCTTTCATAATCTCTTGAATCATTTTAGGGTCAGACATCCGTGCCACGCCGCCTTGAGCGCGAATGTCAGCAGGAACGCGCTCAAGGGCCATCACTGCAACCGCCCCAGCGTCCTCTGCAATTTTAGCTTGTTTGGCGTCAGTCACGTCCATAATGACTCCGCCTTTTAGCATCTCCGCTAAGCCTAATTTTAAGTCCATTTTCTTGTACCTTGATTACTTTGAATAAAGCCAGTTTAGCTGATTTTAGCAAAATAAAAAACCCCGTCGAGCGGGGTTTTGGAAGCGTGTACACTGCACAATGAGATCATTTAAAACTTATAGATCAGGTTCAGTGTGATTGCATTTTGTGCTTGAGGCCGCGTCGTATTGCCATAGGGATTGTCAGCGCCAAAAACATGCTCATACTGCAGAGCAAGATTCAAGTTTTGGATCAACATATATCCCGCGCCCACGGCCACAGCAGGTTGCCATTCCTGAAGGGAATTATCGCCATTGGCATAGGTAAATCCGGTGGAGTATCCGCTTCCTGAAATATTCTCAGTCATGTAAGCCGCGCCCACTTTACCAAACAGGTTAAAGCCGTTTTGATTGAGATAGATTCCGGTCAGAAAAAGTTGAATCGCGTTGTATTCTGTATTAAATGAACCTAAATCAGCAGGGAGGTCGTATTTGGTTTTGCCAAAATACGTATAGCCCGCTTCAGCACCCACTAAAAAAGTTTGATTTAACGCATAATCGTATCCGACAGCCACACCTCCGGTATAGCCTTGATTAGTATTGGTGATTCCATCAATATCCCAGGTATTAGGAATGCTAAATCCAAGATTGCCGTTAACATAGACACCGGATTGAGCGGTTACAGCAAAAGCGGAACTGGCAGCAAGCGCAAGCGCGGCAGTGAGTAATAATTTTTTCATGTGTATTCAATCCTCTAGTTAGTTGATCAATAAAATTACGAATGATAGACAATTTAAATAAAAGTGTCAAGTTAAATTTTAAGCGTTGCATATTATTTGCTAAACAAAATATGCAGTCGATGTCATCACTTTAGATTGAAGCTGCATGAGCATCTTGATGAGCTCTGGCAAATTTTGAGCCCCTTGAGCATGGGCTGCTTCGCCATGCTTGTGTTCGTCTTCCAGCATTACGGCAACAATCGAGCGGCTTTTATGATCGTCCGGGGACAGTTTTTGCGCATGACGTGCTAAGTGTTGCACCACCTGCTTTTCGGTCTCTTTTACAAAGCCGAGGCTCCAAGCATCACTTTTTCTGGCCATGATGAAGCCGAGTAAAAAAGAAGTCGTGTACCACAAAAAATTAAGGCGGCTTCGGTGAGTGCCTAGTTCATCCAAGCGCTCGTGGCACCAGGCCAGGTGATCTATTTCTTCTTTTGCCGCTGCATAAAGATAAGCTTTCAGTGCAACATTATCGGTCACGTGAGCCTGGCCCCGATAAAGCGCCTGCGCACAAATTTCACCGGTGTGATTGACACGCATATAGCCTTGAGACTTCCGGATTTCATGGGACTCCAAGGGGTCGTCCACGCGGAGGGCCGCCGGATTATCGCGTGTGGCTTTGGGCTTTGCAAAAACGCTTTCTAAACCATGTTGCACTTCTGCAAAAACGCGATCCAATCGACTTAGACTGCGCATTTTAAACTCCTTAACCAGAATCGGGCGGGATGGATCGCGTCCCAAAGTGAGATTCCAATGGGCAAAGGCTGCCCGGTGAGCAATGATCCGATGATTCTACTCGCAAGAAAACTGGAACTCAAGCCTTTGGAGCCATGCGCCAACGTGAGGAAAGTTGCGGGAACATACGGTGCTTCCGGATAATGGACGCGTCGGTCTCCGAAACGCAGCCGTGCGTAGGTTTGTAACCATTCAGCTTGAAGGGGGAGGCCTCCCACGATAGGAAGGTGATCAGGAGTGGTATAACGCATGCCCACAAAGGCATCTAAGCGTTGCTGCGCAAAAGCGTCTGCAAGTTCAGGTGCTGCTTTTTTAAGATAATTCAAGTTTTGTAGGTGATCGTCGGCGCGCACTTCAAGTGAGATATCTCGGCGAAAGCTGGAGCCCAAAATGCGGTGACCTCGTCCGTCAGGAATACAATATCCCTCGTAAGTAAACGGCTGGATATTTCCAGCGGATAAAGGGGTTTCTTTTGCAATGCTGACCTGGCCCGGGGTCGGTTTACCCATCTCTGAATAGTGACCTGTTGCTATGAGAATCGCGTCAAAATGGGGAAGCAAGTGTTCAGGATTTACTTTTTTCCCGGGATGGAGGGTGAGAGGCGTTTCTGCAAGCAAAGCCCGGGTCAGGAGATTTGGATTAATCACAAAGCCCGCATGAGTGAGTTCATCAGGAAGGGCGCGTTTCAAGACTAATTTTTGTTGTTTTTCTTGCGCACGCATCGTGATAGGGATCGTTTCAATGCCTTTTGCAATGATGGCTTCAGGCGCTAAGGCTTCGATAAAGCGCGCCATTCCAAAGTATCCTGCAGTAAAATATTGATCAAAGAAATTAAGGTTGGGCGAAAAATAAGGTTTAAGGAGCATTGCGGGATTGTGACATTGTCTATTGGGGAGGGCCTCATTTTCATCAAACAAATCGACGGTGAGCCCGAGCATGTGCAAATGATGCGCACTCATTAATCCCGCAAGCCCTCCGCCGATGATAGCGATTCTTTTGCCCTGAGGGGAGGTAGGGCGCGCAAACCAAGGCGCAATCGAGCTTTTAAAGGCATGTAAAAATCGGGCGGTGGTCATTTCTTTTTTAATGCCGAAGCCCTTGATTTTTTTGGACTGAAATCCGGCTTGTTCGAGTGTGCGACGCACACTCCCTGCAGCAGAAAAAGTGCTGAGGGTGGTGGAAGGCCCGCTCCGTCTTGCTAAAGCTTGCATCACCTCAAGAGACCACATGTCCGGATTTTTGCGTGGGGCAAAGCCATCTAAAAACCAGGCATCAATCGGGCCTTCAATTTCCGGCAGCCATTCCATCACATCTCCAAAACAGACATACAGTGTGACGCGATTCGGAATAATCGTGAGGGTATGCATGCCTGTGATCAAATGAGGATAGTTTTGTTGTAAAAGACGGGCCAAGCCCGCAAGCCCAGGAAACAGAGGGTGCACTTTTTTTAAATCGTCCAAGTTTAAGGGAAACTTTTCAATACTGAAGTAATGCAAAGTGGATTGAGGGGGCGCTATGCGTAGCCAAAGTTCCAAGGTTGCAAGAAAGTTAAGTCCTGTGCCGAAACCGAGTTCTCCGATTGAAAATGAAGCAGAACTCGAAAATCGCGCTTCGAGCGCGTTTGCTTTTAAAAAGACATAGTCTGTTTCAGCCCATCCGTGGTCGGGATTGAAATAGATATCTTCAAAAGCTTCAGCATAAGGCGCGTTATGTCGAAAAGAGAGAGTTGTCATTGTTTTATAGAAGAGAGAAGGCCCGCGCATAAATAAGTACAGGTGGTTCCCAAGGCCGCACCTGCAATGACATCGCTTAAAAAGTGATAATTGAACACCACCATAGCGAGCGCTTCTAAACTGGCAAGCAGGAGACACAGTTTTAGCAGGCGGCGATATGAAAGGCCTATTGCAGTAAAAGTCGCAAAGGAAACGCTCGCATGGCCGGAAGGAAAGGAGCCGGTGACATCCGCTCCCTGAAAAGGCGAGCCTTGAAACCATTGAAATCCATAAGCATGATCCTGAATCCAGGAGAGATTGTTATTCTTCCACGTCTCCGGCCAGTAGCGGCTAAAGACCCATTTAAAATCATTCTTCAAGACATACGTAAAAATGACACTCAAGGCGAGGAGGAGCAGCATTTTCTGAAAGGGAGAGACATCCGTTTTAAGGCGATTTTTCCACAGGAGCACCAAGAGCAAAAAAGGGGAAAATCCGCTCACCACTGGCGGCCATTCTACAACATGGGCGAGCGGAGCAAGATGCACACGCCATTGATTGAGATAAATAAAACTAGCGAGGCTGCGATCAATAAAATGATAGGAAATCAGAATGAGGACGATACTCACGAGCCACAATCGGATGAGGAATCGATGAGGGGAGTGCATGGTAGGTCTCCTATCAACTGGATAAAGATGAAGTCTTTCCGGCGATTTGCTTTGAAAAACCACCGGGCCTATGCTAGGCTAGCATGGTTATGACTAAAAATAAAATTCAACTCACGCCAGAGCAACGCATTATTTTCGATCTGTCCGAGCGCATTGTCGCAGCCCAAAAGCCCATCCAAATTTTAGATGCGATTAAATGGACGCCTCAAGTGAAACAAGCGTTTTTTGATAAAAAATGTAAGGTCCTCCCCGAGGTTGATGAAGCCTATTATCAAAGCATTCCACTGCGTTTTAAGATTGAAGATAAGCTCCGAGAATTTCATCAAATCGAGCATGACATTAGCCGCAAGCTCGGTCAGTTTAGCGGGATCGGTTCCATTATGCTTCGCATTTGCCGGGAGTATC
>JBMDXV010000053.1:0-6115 GCA_048594525.1 Gammaproteobacteria bacterium
AAAATATTATGTCCGCACAAATTATTTTTTAAAATTGACTATTACAGTAATCAATTATTTATTTCTATTTCGGATTAATTTTTAGCTTAAAATATTATATTTTAATATTTAATAATATTGTTGTTGTCAAACTTGGGTATAACTTGTTCTAACAGGGTGAGAATTTGATTTCTCTCAGCATCATGCTTTCTGAATAGGCTGATCAAAATAGGGGCACTCTCTTTTCTAAGGAGCGCGTGATGGGGCTCTAGCGTTAATAAATTGTTGAGAATAAGGAATATATTTCTAACAATGCTCAAGTCTTCGTTGCGTTCAAGTATACCAAACAAGAGCGGAAGACTTTCTATAAGGGCCTTGCTATTGTCCGGGTTTTGGCTCGGCTCTACTAAAGTTTCCAAAATACGGCCTGATAAACTGGCAGACCGGGTTCCTAATGCCATGCGGTTCTCCAAAAATTTCCGAGTCCTTCAGTCCGGTTTATCGCCTTTTTCATCTGATGGACAATGCGGAACTCCCTCACTGACGAAGGGTGGATTTTAATTTAAATAAATATTTTTGTCAAAGCGGTTAATCAATGGATTTTAATAATCTTTTTTTTGTTCAAGCGATGTGCGCTAAAACCCAGTTAGCGGCTTCCAAGCGTGCGAGGCTGGCTTTCATGTCTCGCTTCAGGATCAATTCTTGCTCGCCGCGGAGTTGGAGTTCCTTTGCGTGGACTTGTACGAAGCGAATCAATTTTAAGGGATCGACATTCGGCTTGTCGTTAAATTTGAATTTCAGTTGCGCCGCATTACCTTCAATTTTGCTGATGCCGACGGCGTGGGCTTTGATTTTGAGGCTTTGGACTTCGAGGAGATTTAAAGCTGGTTCTTGCAAAGGGCCGAAGCGGTCAATGAGCTCAATTTTGAAGTCGGTCAGCGTCTCCGGCGTTTCAATTTTTTGTAGGCGTTGATAGAGGCTTAAACGCGTGTGGACTTCGGTGATGTAACTGTCCGGGAAGAGCCTTGGAATATTGAGTTCCACTTCGCTTTCCTGGGTTAACAACAAGCTCTGATAATCGACGGCTTCGCCTTTTTTGAAGCGCTTAATGGCGCGTTGCAAGAGTTCGTTGTACAGGCTAAAGCCAATTTCCTGCATGTGTCCGCTTTGTCCTTCTCCCAAGACTTCCCCTGCGCCGCGAATCTCAAGGTCGTGGCTCGCGAGTGTGAAACCCGAGCCTAAATCGGTGCTTCTTTCAATGGCTTCGAGTCGCTTTTTGGCCTCGAAGGTCAGGGTTTTTAAATCAGGCACCAGTAAATACGCATAGGCCTGGTGATGCGAGCGCCCGACCCGTCCCCTCAACTGGTGAAGTTGCGCGAGACCGAAGCGATCGGCTTTTTCAATAATGATCGTGTTGGCGTTGGGGACGTCAATTCCTGTTTCAATGATGGTTGAACAGACGAGCACTTGCGCGCGATTATGATAAAAATCGGCCATGACTCTTTCTAAATCCCGAGAATGCATTTGGCCGTGACCCACAACGATGCGGAGGTCTGGCAGCATTTCGACTAGTTTTTGCCGGGTGATTTCAATGCTGGCCACATCATTGTGGAGATAATACACTTGTCCTCCCCGCAAGACTTCGCGCAAAATTGCTTCTTTAATCAAGCGGTTTTTTTGCTCTTCAACAAAAGTTTTGATGGTCAGGCGTTTCGCAGGCGGAGTGGCGATGATCGATAAATCGCGTAAGAGGGAGAGTGAAAAATTCAAAGTACGCGGGATGGGTGTTGCGGTCATCGTCAAAGTATCGACTTGGGCTTTGAAGCTTCGCAGGCGCTCTTTGTCTTTGACGCCAAAGCGATGTTCTTCGTCGATGATGATAAGGCCTAAATCTTTAAAGCTTAAATTCCCCCGAATCAATTTGTGGGTGCCGATGAGGATATCTATCTGACCTGCTGCGATTTTACTGAGAATTGCTTTTTCCTCTTTCGCGGAGGTGTTCCGTGAAAAGTGTGCAACCTCGATTGGAAAGGCGGCAAAACGATTCTGAAAACTTTCAAAATGCTGTTCTGCAAGGAGGGTGGTGGGGACCAAAATGGCCACTTGCTTGCCGCTTTGAACGGCCAAAAAAGCAGCCCGCATGGCGACCTCTGTTTTGCCGAAGCCGACATCTCCGCAGACCAGGCGATCCATAGGGTTCGGGCGCGTCATGTCCTCGATCACAGCAATGATGGTTTTTAATTGATCGTCGGTTTCATCAAAGGGAAAACCTGCCACAAAGGCCTGGTATTCAGCATCCGGCGGGAGAAAAGCAAAGCCTGGCGTCGCCATGCGCTTGGCATAGAGTTCGAGGAGTTCTGCCGCCATATCCGTAATGCGCCGCGCCGCTTTTTCGCGGGCTTTACTCCACCGATCCGTGCCGAGTTGATTGAGCGTGACATGCTGAACCTCGCCCATGCTATATCGTGAAATGAGGTGGAGATCGTGCACGGGAACGTAGAGTTTGTCGCCCTTGGCGTATTCAATGGTCAAAAATTCCTGCTGGCTTTGGTGGGTGAGTTCCAGCGTAGTGAGCCCGAGATAACGGCCGATGCCATGCTGAATGTGCACCACAATATCATTGAGATTGAGTTCGGCAAGATCATCAAAGCCTTTAAAATCAGCTGCTCGCGCCTCGCGTTTTTTGAGGCGGGTCGAGACGGTGTGACCGAAAATCTCCGTTTCGGGCACAAGGCTTAGCTTGAGAGCAGGATCACTCCAGCCTGTTTGGATATTTCCGAGCGTGATGTAATGCCCCGGCGCGGCGGCTAAAAAGGCCTGCCAGTCGGCAATTGGCTTGGGCTGAATCCCCTGGCGGCTCAAGTGTTCAATCAGGAGTTGCTGGCGCCCCGGCGTTTCAGCAGTATACAAGACCTTACTTTCTTGACGCTGCTCTGAAGCGGGAGCCGAATGAGTCAACGTGAATTCAACCCGATCAAATGCCTTCATCCGCGCAAATAAATCATCATGGCGCCAGAATAACGCTTGAGGAGGAAGGGGAGGACGGCTTAAATCATAACGTTTTTCTTCAAAGCGCTGATGGATTTCAGCTTCAGCGTTTTTCCAGGTGGCTTCCAGACCTTTATCATAGACAACGCGCATAGTCGAGGGACAATAATCAAAGAGATGCGCCGTATGCTCAAAAAAGAAGGGGAGGTAATACTCCAAGCCTTGTACGGGAATGTTTTTCTTCAAAGCATGAAATGCGGGAGGAAGACCGCCTTGTGCTTCAAATCGCTTGATAAAACCTTGAATGGCTTCCTGATCAAAAGGAAATTCATGCGCAGGCAGGAGTTCAATTTCAGTGAACTTTTGACGTGAGCGCTGGGTTTCGATATCAAAATCACGAATGGACTCCACTTGATCATCAAATAAATCAAGGCGATAAGGGGTGGTGGAGCCCATCGGGAAAATATCAAAAATAGAGCCACGCACACTGTATTCGCCTCGTGCAAAGACCTGATCGACTTCGCGATACCCTGCGGCAATGAGAGCCGCACGTTCGTCATGGAGGTTGAGTTGATCTTCGATTTTTAAGCGAAAGGTATGGGTTTTCATAAACGTGGGTGGGGGAAGTGGACAAAGGAGTGACCGTGCACCGACCAAAACCACGCCTTTTTTAAGGCGAGGCAGGAGGGATAGGACTCGCAAACGTTCCGAAATAATATCGACATGGGGCGAGAAAGGATCATAGGGCAGGGTTTCCCAGTCGGGAAAATCAAAGTAATCTGTTCCAAAAAATAGGAGTTCATCCATGAGTCGCACTTTCTCTGCTAAGTCATTGACAATGACGAGGAGCGGCGCATCCTGCATGGCGAGTTCGCTCAGACTAAGCCCGAAGCGAGCGGGGTTGAGTTCAAGGCGTTTTTTAAGGAGAGGCATTTTTTACTGTTGATTGCTAAAAGGGAGGGTGAGGTTCATGAAGTCTTTGGCGAGACCCGGGTCAGGCGGCAGCGGCAAAGGCGAAGATTTTTTTACCGCGAGTACGGCCTGCCGATCAAAGGCCGGGTTGCCGCTACTTTGGCTGACAGACACGGACAAGACATTTCCTGAGGCGTCGAGTGAAATTTTCAAAGTCGCGATGAGTTTGGCATTCGGGTCAAATTGATTAATCCAGTTACTCCGAACGGTTTGTTGGATGAGGCCCATGTATTTTTGTTGCAAGGTTAAATCTTTTGCGGCTTGCGCTGCGCTTGCGGCTTCCTGTTGATTAGTCGCAACGGCTTGTTGGAGGCTTGATAAACCGAGGGCTTTTAATTTTTGCAGCGCTGCTTTGTTTTGTGTAGTGGAAGAGGCAGCAGGTTTTTGTTGAGGCTGAGGCTGCGGTTTTTGAACCACGGTTGCCTCTTTAGCAGGTGTTGGTTTTTGAGGCGCCGGTTTTGCAGGCGTGGGGGGAGTCGGCACCGGGGTCGGCTTTGGGTTCACTTGGGGTGCAGGCGTTTTAGTCGGCGGCGTGGGAGGCGCCGGGGCAGGGCGATTATTGGTAATCACCTGCGATGTACTCGGTGTCGGTAAGACCAAGGTCGCATTCACAATCTGAACTTGCTGCGGGGATTGTGCGGCAGTACCCACCGTAAATATTTGCGTATGGGTATAGGATAAAATAAAAATCAGCAAAATGATCCCAAGATGCAAACCAGCCGAATACCAATACGCCCGGTTTTGCGCTTTGAATAAGGAGTGGGTATTCAAAGTCATGGGGACGATTTAGAAGGATTGTCTGTCATCAGGCCTACCGTATCTGCACCTGATTGTTGCAGGAGCGCCATCAAAGTAATCACATCCCCATATTGAACACTTTGATCCGCACGCGCATACACCTTGCGATCAGGGTTGGCTGCTAAAGCAGCGCTGACTTGAGATTGTAAGTCCGGCGTGCTAATAGGAGCGGTGGGAACTGTGGCGATATTTAAGAAGTAATTACCCGAAGCATCTACAGAGACGATAATCGGAGGAATATTTTGATTCGGCAGAACATTCGCTGCCGCTTTCGGTAAATTGACTTTAACGCCTTGCGAGAGGAGAGGGGTGGTCACCATAAAAATAATCAGCAAAACCAGCATGACATCGATGTAAGGCACGACATTAATATCAGCGATTTTCCGGCGTTTATGTCGTTTCGATTTCATTCGGCATGTCCCGCGTGTTCCAGTTGACGCGTGAGGATATTAATAAATTCATCTTCAAAATTTTCATACTGGTTGAGTTCACGCTCAATCATCGTCGTAAAGCGATTATAAAAAATGACAGCCGGGATTGCAGCGAAAAGGCCCATTGCCGTGGCAATCAAGGCCTCAGCGATACCGGGTGCCACCATCGATAAGGTTGCTTGTTCGACGCCTCCCAAAGCGACAAAGGCGGACATGATCCCCCAGACAGTACCGAACAAGCCAATGTAAGGGCTCACCGAACCTGTGGTTGCCAGAAAAGCCAAGTTTTCATCCAGACGATCACTTTCACGGCTGAAGCTCACCCGCATGGCGCGTTCCACATTTTCAATCACGACGCCGGGTTTGGCAGAGGTCGCCTGCATTTTTAAGAAGGCATTAAAGCCCGAATGAAACAGAATCGGCAGTCCCGTCGCATTTGGTTTAATTGATTTATTGAGACTTGTTAAATCCGTGCCCGACCAAAACTGTTTAGAAAAGCTTGCGGTGCTTTCCCGTAATTCTCTGAGGACTTTAAACTTGCTGAACACAATGGCCCAGGATAAGATAGAAGCCACAAGGAGGAGAAGCATCACGAATTTAACAATCAGGCTTGCGTGTAAAAGAAGACTTAAAATCGATAAACTATTTCCTGACATGAGGATTCCTTCCAATAAAGAGGGCTTCATTGTAGCGATAGTAGAGTCTTCCTTCAAGGTGAGCTTTCTTAAAAAAACACCTGAGGAAACCTTTCGCAAACACGTGCTAAGCCTTTCGGACGATAGCTTAGGATATTTTATTATTTGAAACAGGAGGCACTTGCAAAATTCCTCAAACGAGTGGATTTATTGATTTAAAAATAATAATTTTTAAGAGTAATTAACAGTCTTAATGCAGAATAAGTACTGGATTTAACGTATAATAAGTCCTTTTTAATAACTTAATTCGAT
>JBMDXV010000054.1:0-7915 GCA_048594525.1 Gammaproteobacteria bacterium
GAGGAACTAATTTATTTTGGATTGCTATTTTGAAAATAATTTTGCAAGAGGCTCTATTGTACCTTTCACTAATAATCAGGGTGAAAATGATTTAAGAATGACAAAGGTACACCAGAAGATATCAGGCTGCTTCAGATCACATGAAGGTGCGCTTATTTTTTGCAGGATTAGGGGTTATCTGTCAACGTGCCGGCAGCACGGCGTAGGATAGTGTCGCGAATTTTTGTGGGAAAATTTGCCCATCCATGTGCAAATAAACGACAAAAAAAGGCGACACGCTATTTGGCCGCGGCCGTCCTGTCTCGGTGAGTGTGTAATTTGAGTTTCAAATTTCATATGAAACTCAAAACACTCTCAACCCTCCACAATGACTTTACGCCACATCGGATGTCAAATTATCTACATTGCATTCCGATAATTTGACCCTATGGCTACCGCGGTCTCCTCGCCCTCGCTTCGCTTTCCGTGGCTCGCAGTAAATGTTGCTGAAGCATTAAAGATATTATTTGAAGGTAAATTGCCAGAATTTGCTTATAAATCCTAATTACGCCCGCTGAATAGTTACTTTAAATTTTATTAAAAGATCTGTTATGTTGTCACATAATAATTCAAAGAAATTATATCCAAGTGTTGATTAATTCAATACATTCTAATATTTATACACGATGTAGTCAATCACCAAAATTGGGTATGTATGAGTTCATATCATATTGATTTTATTTATTTAAAATGAATTAAATTTATTTGTCTTGTGAAAAAACAGGGCAGAAATTAGGAAAGATAATTTCGAAATAATAAGACAGATTTTAGCCTTTATCCCACATTCCAAGGCCCTGAGATTAAAATTCTATAATTAAAAACTTCGATTAATCAGTGCCTAAATAGAATTGACTATAATAGAATCTATTTCAGATTTCAGTAAGTTTAGATTACATTTAAACATTTATAGTTAAAATAGATCAAATTATGTCAAAAAATCGAATTTATGGTCTTTTTAAACTCAAATCCAGTTAAAAATAAATCATAAAACGTACTAAATGGTCCTTAGAATGTAAGCTTTATGATTACGAATCAAAATAAACCATTGTAAATTCTAATTTTTTCCTTAACTTAGCAGAATTGGTGCATACTGCAACTGATAAATCTTATTTCTACTCACTTTTGGCCTTGTTTATCCATGGAAGGGCAAAAATTATCAAGCAAATTTGCAATACTATCAAAAAATGGCTTGAATTTCTCATCGATCTGTTTTTTGATTTTTGCCCTATCAGGGTGAAACTCCTTGACTTTCCAGGTTTCCCATATATACTCTTCAAGAAACCTAAGCTGAAATTGGCAGGATTTAATTTCTTCGTTTAGAGTATGCCAGTTGCGGCTATTGGGTCGGGTTTTTTTAAGCTCGTCACACAGAATTTTAATGCCATCTTCGTGTGTTGACTTCATGTCCCAAATCATATCCCATACGTTTTTATCTGCTTTACTGATTGGCCCCCGAATGCTGATTTCACCTGTATCGAGATTAATATCAACATGATCCGGATGGGGATAGATTTCAGGCTCAGGGAGCTTGTTTCTTTTGCAGGACTCAATGTGTTGTTTAGTTTTTTCTTGATATTCGACCGCATTGATTATTGCCTGCAGTTTTTGAGCCTCCTGCTCAGCCTCAACTGCGTGAATTGTGCTCATTATCATTTCCTGGGCGCGTAAGTTCCCTTGTGCCGCTTTAAGGGTCATCGAGCGAATAATTGCCTGGGCAACAGGAATGCTGACAGGGCCGTTTTCATCACGAATGGTTACAGGACGGTAGGCTTCTTCAAGCAAAATATTTTTAAGCCGCTCAGTCCCTAAAGAGGGGCTATTTTTCGAACCCTTGGGTCGCCCTCGGGAATTACCTGATTGACCTTTTTGAAAACGGCTTTGTTGAGGGGGTTTCCGATAGCCTACAGCATAATCAGTAATGGCAGGTAGTTTTGCTTTTCTCATGATCCTCTTCCCATGTCTTGTCTACCGCAGCCCACAACAAAGTTGAATAGCCTCATCTTTGGTATAATTCTCGTAGCGTGCAATAATTGTGTCACAATATTTCGGATCAATTTCACACAAATAAGCACATCTACCGGTTTTTTCGGCAGCAATCAAGGTTGAGCCTGACCCACCAAACAAATCCAGTACCGCATCACCCCGCCCCGAAACATCCTTGATGGCATCAGCAATCATCTGTACCGGCTTAACCGTGGGATGCATATCCAGTTCATTCAGGTTTGCCCCGCGGTATTCCCACACATTGGTGCGATAACGACCGTGCTGGCCGAGTTCAAAGTTATTGATATGACTGGCATTACCATACTTGTAAGCAAATATGATTTCATGGCGGGAACGATAAAAGGTTCCCATTCCCCCATTATCTTTTGCCCATACGATCAGATTTTTGAGCTCATAAATGCCTTCTGCTGCATTCATGACCTCTCCAATATGACGCCAGTCCATACAGATGAAATGGATCGAGCCATTGACAGCGTACGAAGAAAGGTTGGTAAAAATATTGCGTAGAAACAAAGTAAACTCAGGTTTGCTCATTTCCCCTGAAGCCATTACAAATTCATCATGCCTGGCCTTACCTTTTCCACTGACATGTCCTTCAATCGGCACATTATAAGGAGGATCGGTAAAAATCATTTGCGCCTTCCGTCCATTCATAAGCAGGGCGACGCAAGCTGAATCAAGACTATTGCCACAGATCAGCCGATGTTCACCCAGTGCCCATATATCGCCTGTATTGCAGCGGCGCCTTACTTTAGCGGGAATCGCCTCATCTTGAGGGTTGCCGGACTCTTCGGGTTGACCCTCTTCAATTAAACTGTCTATTTCGGCGATAGAAAATCCGGTAAGCGCGATTTCAAAGCCTAAATCAATTTTGGCCAGGGCTGAGAGTTCCTGTGAAAGTAAATCTTCATCCCAGGTGGCATTGAGAGCAATCTTGTTATCTGCAAGCACATAAGCGCGCTTTTGTTTATCGTCCATATGCTCGATATACAGACAGGGAATTTTCTCCCAGTCAAGCAGCTTCGCTGCTTCAACCCTGCCATGACCAGCCAGAATGCTATTATTCTGATCAATCAGAACCGGATTGGTAAAACCAAACTCCCTGATGCTGGCCGCAATCTGCTGCAATTGCTTTTTTGAGTGCTTGCGGGCATTTTTCTTCCAGGGGGTGAGTTGATTGATCTGGATATGGTGGATTACCATGTTGTTCATTTGAGCGTCCTGTCTTTTATTCTGAATATTGAGGTCGATGTTTTGCATTAAATTTCCTTGGGCTGAAAAGATTTATGTTGTCTAGTTAAAAACATATTGGTAAGATAAATAAAACGAACAGGTTTGTCAAGTGAACTTGTATAAAACCGTTTTTAACACAAAACAGGAGTGGAATATGTCTTTAGCGGTACGTCTGACTCATTTAAGGCAAAAGAAAGGGGAATCCCTGCAACAGACGGGAGATGCGGTAGGCGTTTCAAAAGCCCATATCTGGGAAATTGAGCGAGGTAAAGCAGATAACCCTTCGATGAATCTTGTTAAAAAGCTTGCGGAACATTTCTGTGTCACGGTATCCTATCTCGCAGGAGAAGATATAAACGCGGATGATGCAGATCAAAAGCTTGCTGCCATGTTTCGTAAGGCCAGCGTGCTTGATGGGGATGATTTGGAGCATATTGATGCCTTAATGGACTCTCTGATTAGGAAACGCCAGCAGAAGTAAAAATTTAATGGAGTAAGTATTGGCCTCCAGGCTTTGTAGAATGTCAATTGAAGAATGTGCACCCTCATCAGCTGGCATGGCTGCCCTGATTCATGAGCAAGCTGGTTATAACGGCGGGCCTGTTGATGTGGAAGGAATCGCAAGAGGGCTCGATATTCTCGAAATTCACAGGAAGCCCTCAGCTGGTTTTGAGGGGATGCTTTTAACTCAGCCTGAGAAAACTGACGGTGGAATTATTGTAAATTCTAATTCCAATGCAAGACGTCAGCGATTTTCAATTGCCCATGAGTTGGGACATTTCTTGAATCCTGCTCATATACCCACTTTCGAATCGGGTTTTATTTGTAAAAATATGGGTGTAGATACCCTAGATGAGCAGAGTGCTCAATCCAGATACCAAAAACAGGAGAATGAAGCAGACAGTTTTGCCATTGAGTTACTCGCTCCAGCTAATATAGTACAGGATACATTTAAAAAGGGAATTGACTTAGGTGCGATTCATTACCTGGCAGAACAGCTTGATCTCAGTAAGGAGGCGGTGGCAAGACGTTATGTTGATTTATGCCAACAGCCGATTGCAATTGTTCTTTACAAAGATGGCAAAAAACTGACTCATTATTGGAGTAAAGCGTTTTCATATCTATCTGTTGGTAAAGGCAGCCCAATTCCGAAGCGGGTTTTACAAAATGAATTGAATGAAGAGCGATCTTTTGAAGTTGACGCACGGGAATGGGTATATAAACATCATTTTTGGGATCTTCAGGCCCAGATTATGCCTCAACAGGAAGGGTATGGAATGGTTCTTTTAGTGGGCAACAAATTAAACGCAGCAAAGGAATAAAAAAGGATCAAGCTATTTTCTAATCTATTGACTGGACTTTATCTCTCAGCAGAGCAATACTCCACTTGAGCCCTTGCGGGCTTTTTCGGGTAGGATAATTTGTAAAGGAAATACCAGCAATGCCTATTAGTTTAGTAGCCGCAATTACAGCAGCCAAAGATCGTATGGAGTTGAGTGAAATTTGGAAAGCGCTTTTTAAAACAGATCCCCCAGCTAAAATGAGCTTATCGGTAATGCAGCACTGTGTTGCCTTTGAATTTCAGGTACAGAAGCAGGGTGGAATAGATCGTGCCACCCTTGCTGCAATTAAAAACTGGGGCAGTCCTGGCAGTAAAAGAAAAACTGCGCCCAAGTTCAAAATGGGTACACGTTTGATACGCGAGTGGAACGGGGTGACTCATATCGTTGAGATTGAATCAGGAGGATACGTCTGGCAGGGCAAGCCTTATCGCTCCCTTTCTGCGATAGCCAAGGCGATTACTGGCACCCATTGGTCAGGGCCTCGTTTCTTTAATCTCGGGCAGGGCCAAACATGACTGACAAGAAAATCCGTTGTGCCATTTATACACGTAAATCAAGTGAGGAAGGCCTGGAACAGGAGTTTAACTCGCTGGATGCCCAGTATGAAGCCTCTCTTGCCTTCATTAGCAGTCAAAAGCATGAAGGCTGGAAACGGGTCTCCAAACGTTATGATGATGGGGGAATATCCGGGGGCACACTCAAGCGGCCCGCCTTGCAGGAGCTATTAAACGATATTGAAGCGGGTCTGATTGACATGATTGTGATTTACAAGATTGATCGCCTGACCCGCTCCCTGGCTGATTTTGCCAAGATAGTAGAAAAACTTGATAAAACAGGTGCAAGTTTTGTTTCAGTGACCCAATCTTTTAACACCGCAACCAGCATGGGCAGACTCACTCTGAATATGCTGCTCTCTTTTGCCCAGTTTGAAAGGGAGGTCACCGCAGAGCGGATCAGGGATAAAATTGCGGCATCCAAAAAGCGAGGCTTGTGGATGGGCGGGAACGTGGCCTTAGGCTATCAGAAGCATCCTGATTCCAATCAGAGAATGCTTGTCATTGATGAAACAGAAGCCAAAACCATTAACAGACTGTTTCAACTTTATGATCAGCACGGTGGCTTAGCCAAGGTAGAAACCGCAGCAAACGAAGAGGGGTTGCGATCAAAGGGAGGCATTGTAATGAGCCGGGGGCAAATTCATAAGATTCTCACCAATCCCCTGTATATTGGCAAGATTTGTCATAAAGAAAGAATATATGATGGACAGCATGAAGCCATTATTGAACAGGCATTATGGGAAGCCGTGCAAACCAAGCTACAACTCGCCAGTACAAAGAAAAGAGGCCAGCTTGTCACCGAAAAAAACCCATCCTGGCTTACGGGTAAACTTGTTGATGATCAAGGCGACCGGATGACACCAACACATACCCGAAAGGAGGGGCGCATCATCCGTTATTATATTTCCCAACGCCTGGTTGCCAAAGGCAAAGACCCTTCTGCCTGGAGACTTCCGGCCCGAAGCCTTGAGGCAACCATTTATAATCTTATCCTTGAACATTTTAAAACTTCCATGGCGCAACACAAGGTATTGCAAGAAATAGATATCCATCAACAACAAATGGCGCTTCAGTCTCTTCGGGCATTCACCCTGGAGCTACAGGCAGATCACCTTGATACCAAAGCCAGACTGCAAAAGTTGATTCAACAGGGTAAAATTGAGAGAGGCCAATTCAGTCTCACGTTCAATGCTATAACGTTGGCAGAACAGATCGGCTGCAAAACAGAAGCACTGCATCCTGATCTTCTGGGTTTAACAGCTCCCTTTGTCTTACGTCGGCGTGGCGTAGAAATTAAAATCATAGCGGGTGAGATCAACCCTGAGCCAGACCAGAAATTGCAAACCCTACTTGTGCGGGCGCATCAATGGGCAGAAGCTGTCCGAAAGGGGTGTGCAATGACTGCGGTTGCTAAAACAGAAAAGACTTCAGAGAGCTTTATCCGTAACCGGATTAAACTTGCTTTCTTATCTCCCGCGATTCAGAAAGCCATTATGGAAGGCAATCATCCCCCTCAATATTCGATTGAGTATTTTATTCGCCACAATACGATTCCCCTTGACTGGCAGGAGCAGGAAATCAAGTTTGGTTTGAATCCCCCTGCTCCTAAATAAAGTTCCCTGATACTCAAAATTTAATTCCCTGTTCTGAAAATAAAGATCCCTGTTAGGATTAAGAAAATTCCCTGTTAAAAAATAACAGGGAATTGCCCTTGGAAGCCCTATGTTTCATTGTATTCACAAGGGCGAAAATGGTCAAAACAGGTAAAAAACAGCAAAATTCCCTGTTAATTCCCTGTTATCTGGAAAATAGGTGTAAAAAAAGTGAAACCGAACCGCGCCTATTGGGCAACAGAGACTTTTGCTAGAAAAGGGATGAATGATCGGATGATTGAGTGTCTCTCTGAAAACGGCAGGCCGTGAAGGGCGCAAAAACAGGGGATTTGGCGGGGCTGTCTCGGAGAGACTGAAAAATAGAGGTCTGGATGGCGGAGGGAAAGGGATTCGAACCCTTGATACAACTCTCGCTGTATACACGCTTTCCAGGCGTGCTCCTTCAACCGCTCGGACACCTCACCGGAATCTCTCCGAGGCGTTGGCCCCGTCGAGGTGCGCTAATTTAGTGGAGTGTTTTCCGGAATGCAAATATTTTTTTGAGAATTTTCATGCGCTTATGGCCGACGCCCGGATTCGGCATCGGCACGGTGCGGGGCGTCGTCGAATTTGAGGCTGCCGAAGAACACGAAGCCGAACGAGACCACGACGCCGAGCACGAACAGCAGCAGCACGCCCATTGGGCTTTTCAGGGTGGCGCTCTGTGCGAGCAGCACGGAACCACCGAGCAGGACGAGCGCGAGGATGATGGCGGCGCGATTGATCCACTTGTCCATGGGACCTCCTGGAATGGGCAACGCTGCCACCCTAGGGAAGGGGCGCGCCAGGGGCCAATTGGTCTTGGGTATCGCCCTGATAGAAAACCGCGCGGATGCGCTGTAGCCCGCATGATGGCTGACTTGCCAGTCAGCCAAAGCGCTTTACCTGCCCACCGCCCGTGGGTAACGTCTGCCGCATTCCACAACAAGGACTCCCGCCATGAGTGAGCTGATCTCCTACCAACTCGAAGACGGCATCGCCACCCTGACCCTGTCCAACGGCAAGGTGAACGCCATCTCCCCGGATGTGATCGCCGCCTTCAATGCCGCGCTGGACCGCGCCGAGCAGGATCGCGCCATCGTCATCC
>JBMDXV010000055.1:0-7327 GCA_048594525.1 Gammaproteobacteria bacterium
TGCTCAGGCAAAAAATGAAAAATATGAATATAAATAAATCAACTTGTAAAATAATTAACCACTTTTGACTTTTGGATGAAAATGAGAGGAACTAATTTATTTTGGATTGCTATTTTGAAAATAATTTTGCAAGAGGCTCCAAAGCCATTTATAAAAAAATGAAAAAAGGAATACTGATGTTTAAAGGAATTGATCTATCAAGTGACACCGCAACAAAGCCAACGCTCGCTATGAAAGAAGCCATGCTTGCTGCGGAATTAGGGGATGAGCAAAAAGGAGAAGATCCTACAACGCTTGAATTGGAAAAAAGGATGGCGGCGTTATTGGGTTTTGACCACGCGCTGTTTCTTCCTTCTGCGACGATGGCAAACCAAATCGCCATTCGCTTGCTGTGTGAGCCTGGGGATGAACTCATTGCGGCTGAAGACTGTCACCTTTTTACTGCGGAGGGCGGGGGGCCTGCCATTCATTCAGGGGTGATGCCACGCGCCATTCCCACCTCTACTGGCCTATTTACAGGGCATGAGGTGAGACGCGCCTATCGATGGCGAAAAGGGGCGCATTTTGCCATTTCAAAATGTGTTTCTGTTGAAAATACGACAAATCTTGGAGGGGGCTTAGCCTGGGACTTGGATTCACTGGATTCCGTGATGGATACGGCAAAAGAATTGGGCTTAAAGACCCATTTAGACGGTGCACGTTTATTCAATGCCGCAGTCAAATTAAAAGTAAATCCTGATCGTTTAACCCAAGGATTTGACACGGCCACGATTTGTTTGTCAAAGGGATTGGGCTGCCCGGTGGGTGCCCTGCTTGCCTATGAGGATAGGGTTCATGAAAAAGCCCGTCGTTTTAAGCATTTATTTGGAGGAGCCCTCAGGCAAAGCGGTATGCTTGCCGCTGCAGGACTCTATGCATTAACGCATCATGTAGATCGCTTACGAGAAGATCATCAGCATGCAGACTTATTTGCGAAGCTTTTGGCGAGAGACTCGCCGGGCATTGAGGTTGAATCTCATCCTTTTTCAACCAATATGGTTTTTTTTAAATGGACAGGAAAACATTTAAGTCCAGATGAGTTTGATAAAGCCTGTGTGAGGCGAGGCTTTCGTTTTTCACGAATAGACGAAAACCGCTTTCGCGCGGTCTTTCATTTGGATGTGAGTCAGCGAGACTTGGAGGGTGTTGTTGCAGGTTTAGAAGAGATTGCAAAATCAATAAGGGAGACAGTAAAAAAATGAAAAAACGGCTTGTGGGGATATTGAGTATTTTAGTGTTGTGCACTGCTTTAAACGGCTGCGCTGCGGCCTTGATCGGAGGGGGAATTGCAGGGGGATATTACGTTGCAAAACATAGTCTTTAGATTGATTTCAATAGTTTTTGCAATTCCGCAAAAATAGTCTCAGGCTTTAAAATCCGAAAGCACTCAAAGGCTGATTTTTTATGGTGTTCAACATGAGCACAGATTTTGCGGCCTTCGGGCATGCAAGTCAGGGCGGTGGTCATATGCACTTGGTTGCGACCGATGGTGCCGATTTTGGCGGGATCAGTCGGGCCATAGAGGGTCACAGTCGGCACGCCTAAGGCTGCGGCAATATGCGCGAGACCGGTATCGACGCTGATGATTCCGGAGACGGTATACATCCGGTCTTTGAGGGCAGTGAGGCTCATTTTCGGTAGAATCTCCACCTGATCATTCAGCTTCAAAAACGCTGCCCGTTTACGCTCACGTTCATTGGAGTGCGGCAATAAGACGGTATATCGCGCTTGTGTGGCAAGGCGCACGAGCTCACGCCAGAGATCATCCGGATAATGTTTGCTTTCCCAGGTGGTGCCGTGTACCAAGAGCAGCACGTTGGCGACCTCGGGCTGCCACGCGCGCAACGCATAATCGACGTGAGCGTCCTCGCGCCCTTTCGGAAGAATTGGCGTGAATAAGGCTTTGATGCGGGCGATGGCGTGCCAATCCCAGGAGGCGCTGACGCGTCGATGATACAGCCACCACACCGCCTCGCGTGCTGATTTTTTGCCAAAGCCGATCGTGGGGCCTCGCGCGATTTTTGCCATCCAGGCACTTTTGAATAAACCTTGGGCGTCGATGACATAATCATACTTTTCTCGGCGCAGCGTTTTTGCGAGGTGGAGGAGGGTGCGTAATCCTTTTCGGCCAAATCCTTCCCTTTTGAGATCGCGCAAGGGCGCAGGAATCACGTGTTTCACAACGGGATGCCACAAGGGCACTTCCTGAAAAACGGATTCCACGACCCAGGTGACTTCCGCTTCGGGATACGCTTTTTGTAAATCGGTCAGTGCCGGAAAAACATGCAGAAGATCACCGATCGAAGAGAGTTTAATGAGCAGAATTTTCATGGGCGAGGGCCTCAAGGACTTGATTCGGCAAGATGTCCTGTAAGCAGGCATAATGTCCGAAACGACAGGTTCTTTGAAAACAAGGCCGACAGGCTAAATCATTCTTTTCCAGAATGCAAACCTTCGTCCCGAGGGGGGGCGTAAAACCCGGACTCGATGAGCCAAAAATGGCGACGAGGGGTTTGCCGAGGCTGGCTGCAATATGCATCGGCCCTGAATCATTGCAGAGCACCTGGCCTCCTAAACTGAGCAAAGCGGCCATTTCCAGGAGGGTGGTTTCGCCTACAAAATTGCGAATACGCGGCTCTAATGCCATGATAGCCTCGGCGTGTTCGAGATCAGGTTTCGCGCCAATCATCCAGACCTGAAAGCCTTCATTCAACTTCGCGGTTGCAACAGCTGCAAAATGAGTGGCAGGCCACCGTTTAGCCGGGCCAAAAGCCGCGCCGGGAGAAAGGACCAAAATTTTATCAGATTCATATAGCGGCGAATCCTGAAACCATTTCGCACGCGTCTGCTCTTTTAAGGCCTCCGACACCACCAATCGCGGACAAGGGAAAGCCGCACCTGGCTTAAACTGGCCTTGGGAATACGCCAGGGCCACATACCGTTCGACCATCAAAGGATAGGTCTTCACTTTCTTCCGCAGGTCATTGAGGAGAATGTACCGCCCTTCGCCCTTCCAACCCACACGTTTTGGAATCCCTGCTAAAAAAGGAATCAGCGCGGATTTCAAAGTATTCGGGAGGACATACGCGACATCAAAGCGATGCGCCCGAATCTCTTTTGCGAGTCGCCAGCGTGTTTTCAAGCTGAATTCACCATGCCCTTCTTCCAGTAAAAAGCGCATGGTGAATTCCGGCATGAGTTCCGTAATGGCCAAGGTGCTTTTGGGTGCAAGCACGGCAAATACGGCCTCCGGATGCCTTGCTTTCAAAGCGCGAACCAGCGTATGCGCCATGACCATATCGCCCAGCCAGGCCGGGGCGACGATCAGGATTTTTAAAATTGACAATGCCATCTCCTCGCCTGACCATTTTAAAACTTGCTGAAATTTTATCATTCCCGCTTTCACAGGATGTCAGTCTCACATATGTTAATACACTTGTCGAGAGGTTGATGAATGGAGATATTTTGCTGCTTTCGGCGGAAGTTGTAGAGTGAGTTGCTTCGCTTTCTCGACTTCTGCGAGCACCGTATTTTTGGCAAAAGTGGCGCCTTTATTGATAAATGCCGCATACCCTCGGTCAATGATGTCATAGATGGCGTCAAGGAACTTTCCTGTTTGGGTACCTTGCGTATTGGCACAATGGGCATAGTAAAAATCTTTAATGTGCATGACAGTGGCATCAAAGGCATCAAAGCTTTGGAGTTTTTTCTCAAGGGAGCGTTTAAGTAAAGAGAGTGCTGTCCAGTCTTTTTCAAGAAAAGAGCGTTTTACGGCTTGAGATAAAGACAGCGATAGAGATGTAAATTTTGCAGCGATCTCTCCTTGAAAGGCGTAGCTGTTATCAAATAATCTACCACGTAACAGTAAGGCTTGGGCAAGTTTATGGCATTCTCTCCATAACTTCACCCAGTTTTTCAATTGAGGCTGATTTAACATTTCAAAGTGATTTTGATTTATTTTCCTGTACATGGTATTAATTTTATTTATGTGATTTATATATGATATTTTAAATTTAATTATAAGTCAACTATTTTATTTTGTAGCCGATTGATTCAAAGTCCCGAGCGCTAAAGAAATCACGTCACGTTCATCAAAATACGTTTTGACGCCTTGGGCATCGAGATAAGTTTCGTGGCCTTTTCCTGCGAGTAAGATCACCTCATCTGGCTTTGCATGTTCCAAAGCGAAAATAATCGCTGATTTACGATCAATGATATAGTGAGCATGGGCCGGATATTGAAAGCCTGCGCGAATATCGGCGAAGATTTTCTCAATAGGCTCAAAGCGCGAGTTGTCTTCGGTTACAATGATTTTATCCGCGTGCCTTTCAGCAGCTTTTGCCATGAGGGGGCGCTTACCGGGATCACGATCCCCGCCACAACCGAAGACCACCCAGATTTTTTTCTGCAGGTCTTTTAAGGCTTCAAGCGCTTTCGCTAGAGCATCAGGAGTGTGCGCATAATCAATCACAATCAGCGGACACCCTGGATAGCGTAATCCTTCCATCCGGCCTTTTACAGGGTGAAGCAAAGCGGCACGGGTTTTGAGGATTTGCATGGAAAATCCTGATGCTGCAAGACAGGTGAGTGCTGCGCTGAGATTGCTGCGATTAAATGCGCCGATTAACTGTGTTTTGAGAGAAGCGGGAATAGGTTCATAAAAAAGACAAGTTGTGGTTAAGGGCAAGGTTTTGACAAGCGTCTTTGAAAAGGAATCTTCTGCATTCAAAACGGCGAGTTTGAGCTCTGGTTTGTGAAAAAGCTTTGCCTTAGCCGCGCCATAAGCCTCCATCGTGTGATGATAATCCAAGTGATCCTGGCTCAAATTGGTAAAAATCGCGGCATAAAATCGCACGCTATCAACGCGATTTTGATCTAAGGCGTGGGAGGAAACCTCCATCGCAAGCCAGGTCGCGCCCTGATTCAGATATGCGCGAAACATTTGATGTAGGCTTAGCACATCAGGTGTTGTCCGTTCTCCCTCAATCAGATTCCCCCACAGGCCATTGCCTACCGTGCCGATCACAGCCGCTTTCTCTCCCATCAAGTGGAGAAGTTCAGCGATATAATGCGTCACCGACGTTTTGCCATTGGTACCCGTGACCCCTATGATTTTCAAGTGTTTTGAAGGGGCATCATAAAAAAAATCGGCGAGCATGCCTAAGCGATGATAAAGATTTGGCATGACAAAAAGAGAGTCGTAAGAAAAGCCAGTCTCACGTTCGCAAAAAATGGCGCTTGCGCCCCGGGATTGTGCTTCATTAATAAAATCATGCCCATCTTGTTGTAGCCCTTTGACCGCACAAAATAGAGTGCCCGGTTTTACTGCACGGCTATCGAGCGTGACGTGCGTGATATTAAGATCGTGCTGGCTTGAGAGATTGAAAAGGTTCAGGAGGGCTTGAAGGGATTTCACAAGGCAAACTCAAATGCATCTGAAAAAAGGGATTCTATCCGAGCACCTTGTTTGAGGAAAGCGTCACGCGCCGCAAGGGCCATGGGGAAAGGTCCAGCGAGGTAAATATCAAAAGGAGTGAGGTCTTTGTATTCTCGCGATACCACGTCGTGAACGAAGCCAAATCGCATACCTTGCACGTGTTCTTCAGAAAGAACAGGAATATAGGAAATACCCGGGAGACGATAAAAACAGGCCACATTGCGCACGCCCCAATACAGATGAATTGGCCGCTCCGGTGAGAGAATGTGGGCTGTTTCGGCAATGCTTTTGAGGGGCGCAATCCCTGATCCTCCCGCAATGAGGAGTAAAGGGCGATGGTCAGTGTTTAAAATCGCGCGGCCTTGGGGCAGGCTCAAATCAAACTGTTTTGCAGTATTAAGGAATTCTGCAAAAGCGGGGTCAAGCGGATGCAGGGCGCTATTTTGGATGTGTAATTCCAAAGTCTCGGCAAAAGGATTGCTCGCAATAGAAAAATAAAAGACCGTTCCTTCAAACGTGAGGGAGGTATATTGGCCAGCTTGGAAATCCCAAGGTTTTTCAAGCGTAACACACGTCATCTCAAAATTAAGCGTGGTTCGTTTGAGGATGCGGCTGATCAAAGGATTAATCCCAAGTCAAAATAACTTTGCCGCACTGGCCTGATTGAACGAGTTCAAAAGCTTTTTCAAATTCAGTATATGGCAATTCATGCGTTAAAACGGGAGAGATGTTCAAGCCACTTTGGAGTAAACTCACCATCTTATACCAAGTTTGGAACATTTCGCGTCCATAAATGCCCTTCACAGTGAGGCCTTTGAAAATGAGATGATCCCAATTAACTTGCAGGGGCGCGCTCGCGAGGCCTAACAAAGCGACTTTTCCGCCGTGATTCATGGCTGCCAGCATACTCGATACCGCCACCTGAAAGCCTGACATTTCAAGGCCGACATCAAAGCCTTCGGTCATGCCGAGCGACTCCACGGTGCGTTGGAGTAGGGCATCGGTTTCTGCCGCTGTTTTGCAGTCTTTCACATTTAGCGCCACGGTGGCACCCATTGCTTTGGCTAGGGCTAAGCGATAGTCGTTCACATCGGTAATGACAATAAAGCGCGCACCCACATGTTTGGCAATTGCACAAGCCATAATACCAATCGGGCCCGCACCGGTGATGAGGACATCTTCACCCACGAGATCGAAAGACAAGGTGGTGTGCACCGCATTGCCGAAGGGATCAAAAAAAGCAGCGATCTCATCCGGAATATTATCCGGGAGCTTAAAAGTATTATAAGCCGGAAAAGCCAAGTATTCTGCAAAACATCCCGGACGGTTCACACCTGTACCAAGCGTATTTCGACACAGGTGTGTGCGGTCGCAGCGACAATTCCGACAATGGCCGCAGGTGATATGGCCTTCTCCGGACACGCGATCCCCAATTTTAAAGCCTTTCACTCGACTGCCCAGCGCAACGATTTCACCCATAAACTCATGACCCACATGCATGGGAACGGGAATTGTTTTTTGAGCCCAGGCATCCCATTTATAGATATGAAGATCCGTGCCTCAAATCGCCGTATTTTTAATTTTGATCAACACTTCATGATCATTGATTTCAGGTGTGGGGACGTCTGTTAAAGTAAGGCCGGGCGCGCGCGTGAGTTTGGCCAGGGCTTTCATGGTTTTGTTCATCATCTTGTTTCCGTTTAATATAGGGGAGCACTGTAATGATTTTAAGGCTTAAATGCAATTATGCCTTTACCGGAAGATGAGAGCTGTGCTAAAATTTTTTTTATGACCCTCATTCATCTCAATCAATATAAAGTCACAAGGCAATTTTTTTCCATATTTTGCTTA
>JBMDXV010000056.1:0-5478 GCA_048594525.1 Gammaproteobacteria bacterium
GAGCACAGCAAGCCATTGATAACTGGTATCAGGTCAAGCGAGATTTGTTTTTGGAGGTCATTAAAAATTTCATTTCTCAAAATGGATCTCAATTTCTAAGATCAAACCAACTCCCACCTGTCAATGCGTAAGTCCTATAAACGTGAAGCTGGCCGAAATTGATCTTAAAATTGAGTCCGTCCATAAGGAAATATTACAGCTTGAATTAAGAGTCAATACTCAAATCAGCAATGCCAAGTGGCAAGTCATAGGGGCTATGTTTGTCTTTTTCATTGCGGGAATAGCCGCCAAACATTTCGGGTTTTGATCCTAAGTTATCTAAGCGGCTTCGCGGTTTTAATATAGACTTCAAAGCGATCTTGCCTCGCAAAACTAAACACCACATGCAGGCGCTGGCCTTCTTCAATCGGCGCCTGATTATCTGCACAGGCAAAAAACCAGACGGCTTTGAAGACTTTTCCTTCTGTTGTTTTCAGCATGGTTTCAATATGGGTAAGATTTTGACCGAAGCGGCGGACGGTTTCGGCGACTGCATGCATTTCGAATATCGGCTCGTCAAATTCGCGGCCGAAGGGGGCCAGCGTATAGAGTGCGCGGATGAGCTCGGGATTGAGGGCCTCTTGCCAGAAGCCATCTGTGAAAATAACGGGGCCGACGGCTTCGGTTTTTAAAGCTGCGACGACGGCCTGTTCGAAGGCCTCCTGAAACAGCGCTAAATCTTCAAGCGCGAGCGTGAGGCCGGCTGCAGCTTTGTGACCGCCAAACTTTTTCAAGAGGTCCGGGTATTCGTCCGCAACTGTCTGCAATATTTCACGAATATGGATGCTATCGATACTCCGACAAGAGCCGGTGAGGAGTTCAGGGGCATCGAGCTTGGGCGAAAAAATCACAGTGGGACGCCCAAACGCGTCTTTGATGCGGCTCGCTGAAATCCCGTGAACGCCCGCATGTCCGTCTTCCAGATAAATGACGAGGGAAACGCGACCAGCGAGGGCCTGCTTTTCTGCAATGAGGAGCGCATCGCCGGATAATTCTTTTTGAATGCGTTTGCGTTCTTCGTTTTGCTGAAACAGGAGTTCGGCAAGGGGCGCGGCGTCTTGGAGCGTTTCGGTCAAAAGGAACTGAACGGAGCCTAAAGCATCCGCAAGGCGACCGTCGCTATTGAGGAGGGGGCCGATTAAAAAGCCGAGGTCTTCACTGGTGACTTCCCCTCGGTTATTTTTTAAGAGAGGCCGAATCGCCTGCCAACAAGGGCGTTTAAACGTATTGATTTGGGTGAGGCCATATTGCACGACAATCCGATTGTTGAGGCTGCGGGCCAGACTCACACAATCAGCGACCGTTCCTACTGCCACAAAATCAAGGAGTGCGGCCATCGAAGGCGCATCTGCCGGGAGATGCCCCTGTTCAATCATCCGCCTTCGCGTCGCCGCCATAAACAACCAGGCCACCATGCACCCTGCGATATACGGATCGGGAAAACTACAATCCTCCCGCGTGGGATTTAAGACGGCATAGGCGCTCGGCGGAATGCCTTCCGCCGGAATCGCGTGATGATCAGTGACAATCACCTCGATTCCTGCGGCTTTTAGGCGTGCAATTCGGGCTTCATCCGAACTGCCATTGTCTGCGGTGATGACGAGGCGAATGTCTTTTTCTTTTAAAATTCGGTCACACAAGGCGTCGGATAAACCATAGCCTTCCCGCAGGCGGTGTCCGATGAACGACAGCACTTTTTGAGCGGGATGACCCAGAACCTCTGTCAAAGCATGAATCAACACCGCATGGGAGGTTTGGCCATCGCAGTCATGATCGGTTTCAAGGGCGATGGTTTCGCCGTTCAAAATCGCCTGGATCAGACGCTGAACAGCGCGCTCCATGTCCTGCATCAAAAAAGGGGAGGTCAAATCTGCGAGTTTCCCTGCGGTGATCCCCGCTGCACCTTTCTCATGTTCGGGAAGCGGGCGCCCTGCGATGACACGAGCCAGCATGGGATGTAGGCCTTGCTGAATGAGGGCTTGCTCGACTTCGGTATTGATTTTGCGTTTTTGAATCCGGGGCTGTTCGATCATGAATTACTTTGTGTGACAGCAGGCGTACTATCCAGCCAGCCATTAATCGCATTCAGATCTTGCGGGGCCAAGAGCCCGGCCTGTTCTTTTAAATTCAGACTGTCATTGATATAGCTATAAATCGCCTGGGTGTATTGCTGCTCGCTGCTAAAGAGATTACTTTGCTGAGTCAAGACATCCACAATCGTTTGGGTGCCGACGAGGTAGCCCGCTTTCATGGACTTTAAAGAGGCCTGACCGGAAATAACCGCCTGCTGATACGCCTGAATCTGGCTGATATCGGACAACACATTGAGGTAGGCCTGCATCACATTGGTCTCTGTTTGGAGCCTGGTTTGGGCTTGGTTGGCAACGGCGGCGGCATAGGTATATTGATCCTGCTTCACCGTGGCATAGGTGGCGCCTCCGCTAAAGGCATTCCAATTTAACTGAATACTCCCGGAGGTCACGCCCACTCGGCCATTCGTTTGAGTCGGTGTGCCTGCATTTGCACTCGCAACGGGACCCGTTGTGGAGGGTGTCGCATTTTTAGAATTACTATACATCCCCACTGCATTCACGGTGGGGATGTATCCCGTAGCCGCATCGACATGAATCCCGAGACGGGCGATTTCAGACTGAAACGCGGCCGATTGCAAAGCCAAATTATTCTGGAGACCAAAGCTCACCCACTCATCCGGATTTTGAGGATCGGGCTTCAAGAGAGGAAAGTTTTGTTTTAAGGGGGCCAGAGGGGGGACAGGAGCGCCGATGATCGCCGCGAGATTTTCCTTTGCATTGCTGAGATTATTTTCGTCCGCAACCGTAGTCGCAACGGCTAACTGGTAGCTTGCTTCAGCGGACTGGACATCAGTATAAGCTTCTAATCCCACTTTGTATTGGATGTCTGCTTGCTTTAGCTGTTCTTTTAGCGAAGCCTGATTGGCAATCGCATATTTGAGTTGATCCTGCGCTTCTAAAACGCTAAAGTACGCGCTCGCCGTACTCATAATTAAAGTCTGCAAGGCGATCCCATACGTGAGCGCCGCTTCTTTATAAGTTGCTTCCGCTTGGGAATACGTATACCAATCCCCTACATTCAATAAAGCTTGGGTTAAAGTGAGCGTATACCCGTTGCTGTTAAAATAGCCTGATGAGCCGGGACTCGTATGATTGGCGGTGGTATTGGCCGCCACAGTGAGGCTCGGCAATAAATTGGCCCGCGCAATCGGGATGCCGTAACTCGCAGCCTTGTAGGTCGCTTCTGCCCCGGCATAGGTGGCATTATTAGATGCAGCCTGATTATAAATTCCCGTGAGGTCTGTTAAGGCATCTCCATACACGAGATGAACCGATAAACTCACTCCCCCCAAAACCACCCAGATTTTTTTCATTCGAATTCCTTAAAATACAAAGCGTTCCGCTTCAGGAGCACGCAATAACATCTTGGTCACGGTTTCAAATAAAGGAAGGCTGCGATACGCTGTACCTGAACGCGTGATTAAACTCACCCGCATGGACGGGGCCTCCCCTAAAATCGCTAAGATACGCCCCCCTTCCGCGAGAGAAGATTTAAATCCTTCCGGCAAAAAATAGAGCCCTCCCGTAATCACAATCACATCCACCGGGCGTTCGAGCTTCACGCCATTCGCACCGTTCCCCACCCGTAAATCCACATTCAGGCTGCCCTGATTGTGTAGGTTTTGTGCTGCAATCTCACTCAAGTCTTTATGAAACTCAATCGACGTCACATGCTTTGCGGAGGCCGCGAGGAGCGCCGTCAAATACCCCAAACCCGTCCCGATCTCCAGCACCGTTTCATGCGGCTTTAAAGCGAGCGCTTCGAGGATTTTGGCCTGTACTGTCGGCTCCAGCATCGCTTCACCGTGCAGAAGAGGCAAAGCCATATCTGCATACGCGAGATCAAGTTGATCCTTCGCCACAAAATGCTGGCGGTCAATCCGCTCGAACAAATGCAAGACGTCATGATCGCTCACCCCATTGCTTTGAAGCTGTTGTTTGATCATATTGATTTTCGCATCACGCATTTTTAAAAATCTGGCCTATAAAAAGAGGGCTATCCTAACATGAACCCCATGCTATAATCAAAAGGAAATCATGAACCCGGGCCCTGATGAATCCACAATTACTCACGATATTTGCACTCTTGATCGGCTTTGCGGCAGGGGCGCTCTTGGCTTACCTCCTCCTCAGGCAAAAAAATGCGTTGTCTCATGAATTCAAATCGATTGCGCAGGAAATTCTGGAAACCAAAAGTGCGCGCTTTAGCAATGAGAACGAAACCCAACTCGGGCATTTGCTGAATCCTTTAAAAACACGCCTCTCTGAATTTCAAGCCAAAGTGGAAGAAGTGTATGTGAAGGAAACCAAAGACAGAAGCGCGCTCGTGGAACAAGTCCGCCAGCTTATGGAGCTCAATCGGGTGCTCAGCGAAGACGCAAAAAATCTGACGCATGCCTTGAAAGGTTCCAGCAAAACCCAAGGGAATTGGGGAGAACTCATTCTCGAACGCGTATTGGAAGCCTCCGGTCTCCGGCGCGGCCAGGAATATGTCATGCAGGAAAGCCACACCCGAGAAGATGGAACCCGTGCTCAGCCGGATGTGATTATTTATTTACCGGAAGGGCGTCACCTGGTGATCGATGCCAAAGTCTCGCTCTCCGCCTATGAGCAATACGCGAGCAGCGAAGAAGAGGCCTTTCGCGCGACCGCGCTGAAGGGTCATTTGGATTCCATTGAAACCCATATCAAACGCCTCGCTGAAAAGAATTATCAATTGTTGTACCAACTCAATTCGCTTGATTTTGTGCTGATGTTTATCCCGATTGAACCCGCGTTTATATTGGCCGTGACCCATCACCGCGATTTATTTATGGAAGCCTGGCACAAAAATGTCCTGCTCGTGAGCCCTTCCACCCTCCTCTTTGTCGTACGCACCGTTGCCCATTTATGGCGTCAGGAAGCGCAGAGCCGGAATGCACAGGATATTGCCAAGCGCGGCGCGGAACTTTATGATAAACTCGTGGGATTCGTCGAAGATTTTGAAACCGTCGGCACCCGCATTGACCAGGCCCAAAAAACCTATGAACACGCCTTTAACAAATTTAAAAGCGGCAAAGGCAATGTCATCCGGCAAGCTGAAATCCTGCGTGAACTCGGCGTCAAACCGACTAAAATTTTGCCTTCGCGACTAAATGATACAGAATAAAGTAAACTTAAGCATGTTTCAAAATAACGGTCGTAATTATGCCCACAATAGCTGGCACCCAAACACCGCATATTCCAATCATAGCCCATAGCATAGAAACCTTAGCACGAGCAATTTCTTGATTAACGGCAGCAATATCACCTTTAGTTGCAAGGTCTTTTGATAACATTTCTTTAAGCGCTTCCTCTTTGGCTTGAT
>JBMDXV010000057.1:0-6201 GCA_048594525.1 Gammaproteobacteria bacterium
TCCCTGAGGTCTAACTGATAAAACGTTATCAAATATAGCGAGGCCTGTAAAACAAATTTTGCCTCAGCGACGTCAAACCTTAGGACTGAAGTCTTTTTCGCCTGAAGGCGAAGGTTTTTACCAAAAATGGGACAATAAAATAATATTATACTTTACTTTTATACATTTTTACTTTATAATAAATTCATTATTAATAAAAAGAGTAAAGTATGTTTCAAACGACTCACATTCAGCAAAGAGTGATATCTCAGTTATTTGAATTTTCTGATACTGCACCGGAAATTATTTTTGAATGGAAAGACAAGGAATCTGACGCGGTAGGCTATCTCGTTATTAATTCTTTGCGAGGGGAAGCATCAGGAGGAGGAACTCGGATTCATGAAAATGTGAGCATTGAAGAAATCACGGCGCTTGCAAAAACCATGGAAATCAAGTTCGCTCTTTCAGGCCCCAGCATCGGAGGAGCTAAGTCTGGTATCAAGATGAACCCCAATCATCCTCAAAAATATCTTATTTTAGAAAGATGGTATAAAGCCATTCGTCCCTTTTTAAGTCAAAACTATGGAACAGGAAGTGATTTAAATACCGATATCCATAAAATTAACGACGTCTTATCGAATTTAGGGATTCGTCATTCACAAGAAGCGATTATTAAAAATATGCATCAATCTGACCAAAATAGGATGAAAAATGGTTTTCAGGCGATGCAATTATTACAATCAGAAATGGAATTAAAGAACGGGATAAAAATCAAGTTTTCAGAACTTGTTACCGGGTTTGGCGTAGCCGAATCTATTCAGGCTTATTTCAAATCTGCAAATCAAACGCTGAAGGGTAAAACTGTCTTTATCCAAGGGGCAGGAAATGTAGGCGCCAGCACCGCTTATTTTCTAGAAAAACAGGGTGCAAAAATTCTTGCTATTCAGGATAAAGATGCAGGGATTGTAAGAGAAGGCGGCTTATCAGAAGAGGAAATCTTAAATATTTTAGAGAAAAGAGCTGTCTACCAGGTGATAAAGGGGACCCTCTCCAATGAGGATTTTTTAGAAGTAATTCGCAAGAAAGCCGTCGATATTTTTGTTCCTGCAGCAGCCTCCCATGTTGTCTGCCAATATCTTGTAAAAGAAATGATTAAAAATGGTTTACAATTGGTCGCATGCGGTGCCAATAATCCTTTTAAAGAAACATCTTACTGCTATGGTGATTGCTCGCGCTACATTGATCAGGAAATCGTTTTATTACCAGACTTTTTAGCAAACATGGGAATGGCCCGAGCCTTTTATAAATTAGGATCTGCTAAGACCCCACTTCTTTCTTTTCAAGACGTCATGAATGATATTTCAACGCAGATTAATCAGTATGTTTCGCGAGCATATCACGCTTATGCAGGAAAACTAATGACCGCAGCATTATATGAGATCGCCTTTGAAAAACTCGGTGGCGAACCTCATTATGAAAGTCAAAACAAGGTGGTGCATTAATGAACTCAGATTTTAATCCCCTTGGTCTTGTTGGAATTGCGTTTTTAGAAATCGCAATGCCGAACCCTCTCATGGTAGAACAAAAGCTTGAGGAGATGGGCTTTACAAAAATGGCCAGCAATGCGGCTCACACTTTAAGTTTTTTCCAACAAGGAAGCATTTATTTACTCGCCAATGCTGAAACCCCTAAAGCCAAAGCGTTTGCGAGAAAACATGGCCCTGGAATTTCAGCAATCGGTTTACGTGTCAACAATGCAAAAGACGCTTTTTCTCTTGCTAGAAAAAAAGGAGCTCGGGCTCGATTGAATAGTGGGTACAGCCATTTGGGAATAAAATCACTGGCTGGTGTAGGCAGCAGCAGTCTTTTATTACTGGATTTTGACATAGATACCTTGATTAAGAAATTGGGTTTAGAGAAACAGGCAGGTGCTCCATCAAAAACAATAAACGCCAAGCTCAACCATATCGACCACTTAACGCACAATGTCCAAAAGGGCCAAATGGAAAAATGGGTGCAGTTTTATGAAACCGTTTTTAACTTTAAAGAGATTCGTTTTTTTGATATCAAAGGAAAATTGACCGGATTACAGAGCCGTGCTCTGAAGAGCCCTTGTGGCACTTTCAGTATTCCCATTAATGAATCTCAAGATAAACACTCTCAAATTGCAGAGTTTATTGATGATTTTAAAGGAGAAGGGATTCAG
Source organism: Gammaproteobacteria bacterium (assembly GCA_048594525.1). Taxonomy (GTDB): domain Bacteria; phylum Pseudomonadota; class Gammaproteobacteria; order Francisellales; family CACEW01; genus JAJZUD01. The sequence continues at coordinate 2,186 of JBMDXV010000057.1, forward strand.
CACGTTGCTTTCAGCACAGAACATATTCACCATTCTGTAGAAACCTTGCGGCAGGAAGGAATTGATTTTCTAGACACGCCCGATCCTTATTTTGCCGAAATCAAAAAACGTGTTCCCTGGCACGAAGAAGATGTGGTCAGACTACAAAAAAATAAAATTCTTATTGATGGAGGCCTACACCAAGACCAAGGCTTGCTGTTGCAGATTTTTACTGAAAATATATTTGGCCCGGTGTTTTTTGAGATTATTCAAAGAAAAAACAACATGGGTTTCGGGGAAGGGAATTTTCAAGCCCTGTTTGAAGCCATCGAGCTTGATCAAATGAAGCGAGGAGTCCTACAAGCACTCTAACATTAAAGCTTAAATAAGGGATGCTTATAATAACCTAAACTACATCGTTTCCAAACGGGCCCTTTGCTGTCCCAGCTCATCAAAATTATCCGGTGCAAGCCATTTTTGAAACTTGCGTTTTAAAAGGGGCCACTCGTGATCCAGAATAGAAAACCAAGCCGTATCCCGATTCCGTCCTTTAAAAACATTGGCTTGCCTGAATATTCCTTCAAACTTAAACCCTAATCGTTCCGCAGCACGCGAAGACGCAAGATTGAGTGCGTTGCACTTCCATTCATAGCGCCGATATCCCAAATCATCAAAAACATGGGACATCATGAGAAACATGGCCTCGGTTGCAGCAGGTGTTTTTTGTAAACGCTTTGAATAATGGAGATGCCCCACCTCAACGACCCCATGCTCGGGGTTGATTCGGAGATAAGCACACAGACCCACAATATCCTTTTTTTTGATATCAATAATCACATAAAAAAGCGTATCATGATTCTGATTCATGCGATGGAGATCAGCGCTAAAATCCTTAAAAGTGGCATAAGGCCCATAAGGAAGGTAAGTCCAGCTCTCACCTGAATTGTCACCTTGCAACACTGTGAATAATGACAAGCCGTGGGTCACTATATCTAAAGGCTTAAGTACACAATACTGACCTTGCATGCTCGTGACAGAAGGTCTTGGTCGAGGAGACCAATTTGCAACGGCATCACCCAGAGTTTGGCCAAACTGATTTTTTTCTTCCATACTATGAGGCAGGCTGTCTTTTTGCACAATCTAACAGCTTTTACTATAATCGTAAACTGAAGAACATTTTCTGATTTTTATGACCTCAGCAACCCTTTATTCTGCAACCGGCAACCGCTTGTGGGTGCTGGAAGTAATCGGTTTGAATGATGCGAAACTGCTGGATTATACAAGTCTTGCACAAATACTCTGCCAAAATAAATGTGCAGATGGGGTCATGCTCATGAATCCCGAGAGCTTGCGATTATGGATTTTGAATGCGGATGGCTCCAATGGTGAGTTCTGTGGAAACGGCTTGCGTGCCGTGGCTTATCATTTACAAAAGACGCGTAACATGAAAACCGCAACCCTCCAAATGGCAGAACACAACGTTATCCATGCCACAATGGAAGGAGAGGCGGTTTCAGTGTGTTTAGATATCGGCCAGCCCGTGATTCACACCGAGATCATTCAAGGCGTGTCCTCCTATCGATTAACAGTACCCAATCCTCACTTAATTATTTTGAATCCTCCGAAACATTGGCAGATTGAGGCAGAAGGCAAAGCGCTTTCTCATACATACAATACGAACGTTGAATGGGTCTATCCTGAATCCGATCAGTTTTACGTGACCATCTATGAACGCGGCGTAGGACCTACCGCAGCGTGCGGCTCTGGCGCGCTTGCTACTTTTAAAACGCTGCAATCTCTGGGATTAGTAAAAGATCAGGCCAATCTCCGCATGCCAGGCGGAAACTTGACTGTCACCGCACTCTGCGATAGGCTGTGCACTCGCGGCACCGTGGTACAGCTCGCAACTTCAGAATAGGACGCTTATGCATTTAAAACGCTACTACAAAAAAAATCCGCACCCGCATGCGCCGCTCAACTCCACAGAAGATACAAAGTTTAAGTGGGACCAGCAATTGAACTTATCAAAAGAAATACGTGAACTTGCAACACTGCGCCAGGTCCTCCAGGATAAAATCTTTAAAATTGAAACCCGCTTACGCTTCGGTTATAGCAAACCTCTTTACGATTATAAGATGCAGTTAGTGAAAGAAGATGTCATGCTTTCCTGCAAAATGACAGACTTTCTCATCTCTTTACCTTCACACACCCGTTGAAGAGCGGTACTCAACAAAATCATAGTCAAAAGCATGCTTTACGTCTTTGAAATGAGGCTCGCGAAACACTTCTATCCACTCTCCTCCGTCGAGTTCAGGAAAAAACGCGTCTCCGGATAGAGAGGTGTGGACCTCTGTCGCATAAATCACATCAGCCCGAGGTAGGAGTAAACGATAAATTTCAGCGCCACCTATCACATATAAATCCTGTTGTAAGGGGAAAAGGGAATCGACTGAGTGAATGATTTTAGCATAATGTGACTGAAAGTTTAGATCTCGGGTTAAAACAATCATCTCACGGTCGGGCAAGGGGCGGCCAATAGACTCGTAGGTTTTACGCCCCATTAAAATAGGGCGATGTAAGGTGAGATTTTTAAAATGCTTAAAATCATCAGGAAGATGCCAAGACATACGATTGCCTTCTCCAATCACACGATTTTGGCTGTAGGCCACCACAAATTTAATTTGGGCCATCCCGAGAATACCTTTTTAAAACCAGGCGCCCACCGTCAAAAGGGCAGGAACGGTAAAGCCTGAATTTTGACTGGCGAGCCCTGCATTAGAGTAATGTAACATCTCAAGGCTTAGATAAACCTCTTTTTTTGCCCCAAACGCAAAACCCACGCCACCCTGATCTTGAAATGCAAAGTGAGAGCCGAGATTACGATTTCCAAAATAATGCTGAGACAAATCTGTGGCTCCAATGCTTCCTTGTATAAAAGGCGTTGCCGTCGCATTGTTACAAAAATACCAGCGCAATATGGGCGCCACTGCAAAAGTGTTAATCGTTTGATGTTCGGGGTAGTCCGTTGTTTTCCAGTATCCGTAACTGAAATTTAACCAGAGATTAAGCCCCCCCCATACCCAGGAATCCGGCTGGACTTGGTATGCAAGGTTAAATCCGCCCACGCCTTGAGGGTCACTCAAGGTCCCAAACCCCGTGCCATATGAAACGGCCACCCCATTTTGCATTGCCATGCTACACAGAGGCAAAACTACAAGGGCGGTTGAAATGACTTTTCTGATATGATTGAACATGCAGTTTAGAGGCTGGTTTAAAATGGAGGCAAGTATAGGGGGTTCATCACGAGTCAGCAAGTGATTACTCAACTGGATAAACCTCTTTTTTTCTGGCCGGACGATAACGCTTCAACAGCATAAATATGGAAAATAAAAATAAAATAGCAAAGACAATAGCAGACCAACTCGCCATGCTTAAAGTCCAAAAGCGCCAAGTGACAATTGCGCAATCACTATCGCCAGCCCACACAACGGCCACTACTTTTTGGAGAGAAAACTCCTGAAGTAAATAATTAATGCCAGGCCCGCAAATCGGTACTTGACCCGCGGGCAAACTTTGTAACCAAACCTGGCGTAGTGCAATAGACAAACCCACAAAGCTGATGAGTATTTGCAAAAAAGCATAGACCCGTGCGCCCCAACCTTTCGGATTTTGAATAATCGCTATCAGGGCAATCAGGGAATAAGCAAAATATGCAAGGCGCTGAAATATGCATAGCGAACAGGGCTCAAGCCCTTGAAAAAATTGTAGATATAAAGCGATACTGAGCGCCGCCAGTGCCAGGATCAATCCATATACAAACATTGCCTTCGGTACACATAACTTATAAAACATGGCAAAACGGCTTTTGCTAAGATAAATTAGCGCATATTCTACAAAAATTCTGCTATACTTGCAAAACCCAGTGAATAACCCTTCTATTCAATGCTGAATCCTAGGAGTCTGTCGAACATGGATTTTGGAGTTTTCCAAAAATAGGACTCTGGATTTTTTCAGGAGTAATCGAAATATTTTTGGAC